>JANNCJ010000033.1:0-11763 GCA_031386485.1 bacterium | reverse complement strand
TTAACTAATAGTAATGCCTCTAACTTTATTCTATCTTCTAAAGTAAAGTGAGACCTTTTCTTTATCTTTTCTTCCATAAATTTAAATTTTTGTTTTTAATTCCTACATTATACTATGTTCGTATTGAGAAGGGAGGGGAAGTTTTACGTGACCGCGCTGAAGACAAACTTGTTAAAAGTCGTGATGAAGCTATTAAAGAATGGAATGAAGGAGTTACTACAGACTGGAGAGATGCTCTAATCTAACAGCGTATGTACAAGGTAACAATATCTTCGAGAGTTAAAAAGATTTTTAAAAAGTTAGATAAGAGGACAAAAGATAATCTAGTATTATTTTTCATAAAATTAGAAAAGAACCCTTTTACGCCAGAGCTTAAGACTCATAAATTAACAGGCAGACTAAAGGGGTCATATGCTTGTAGCTTGAGTTATGGGGATAGAGTTATATTAATAACAGAAAAAGAAATTCTCGTTACTGATTTTGGCTCACACGATGAAGTTTATTAAAACAACGCATATTTTACAAAAAACCGTGAATGGAGACTGTTTTTGGCTTCTATTCACGGTAATTTGACAAAGATACATAAATAGACTATAATATTAGTATATATTTACGCATATTTTAAAAACTTATGGAAAAAATTAATTTTGACAAAACGAAATTAAATAAAAGGCTGGCAGATAAGCTCAGTGAGCTTTATTCTGAATATTTGATTAAAAAAGTAGGAAAAGAGAATCTGCTTAAGATTATCTCTGAGGTGGAGATGCCTGAGAGCGTCTACAACTCTAATGCAATTGAGAATTCTACTCTAACACTCGAAGAGACAGAGCGGATACTTCTTGATCTTGAGATTTCTAAAAATGTATCACTCCGAGAGCTCAATGAAGCGCAGAATCTCGGTAAGGTTATGAATTATGTAGATAAAAAATGTCAAGAATCAGACATAGAGCTTGATATAATTTTGTTTCTTCATAAAATACTTCTAAATAATATTAGAGATGATATTGCGGGGAGACTAAGAAAAGATGGAGAGTGGGTAAGGGTTGGCAAGCATATAGGCTCAGACCCCAAAGTCGTGGAGCCTATGATTATTAAACTAATAAATATTTATAAAACGAGCGATGAGCATGTGATAGTGAAAGCTGCTAAATTCCACAGATCTTTTGAGCTTATACATCCATTTATTGATGGCAATGGCAGAATAGGTAGAGTGATAATTAATTATATGTTGATGCGTGCTGGATATCCACCAGTAATAGTTAGAGATAAAGATAAACAAGATTACTATAGTACTTTTAAAGTGGAGACCGGAGAAAAAGATTTTATAAAAATACTTGGGAATCTCATGTGCGAGTCTCTTCATAAGAGATTGGCATTTATGGATTCAAAACAAATATTGACTTTGGATGAATATTCTAAAAGTAAACATAACAAGAAAAATGAATCTAGCTCTTCGCTATTTAATAAAGCTTATAGACAGACAATCCCCGCCTTCCGCGAGCGCGGCGTGTGGAAAATTGGGGTAGATAGGGGGGTAGATAGGGGGGTAGTTTGATTTTTCTATTATTTTGTGTTATTATTAAGCCATAGGTATGCTAAGCACCTCAAGCTTAGTTATCATGATCTTTGGGGGTAGACATGCACACTGATATTTTTAGTATCACCAGCTTCAAGCATGGCGAGAAGGTAGAAGATGGGGTGCGGCGAATCGTGCTTGATGATCTGAGAGACAAAGTGAACCTTGTCCTCATTTACTTCATTTTGGCCTTTTTATTGGGAGCCAGTCTTATCGGAATTTTCGTAGCAGAATATAGCCTACCAAGTCTTCCAGTTGACCCAAATAGGGTGATCGCTATAGCTGTCGGAGTAGCAATACTCTTAGCCGTAATTGTCGTGATGAAAGTGGTGCTTATGCATATAAGCCATGTAAATCAAACTGAATACTCTCCCTGCATTTATTTGGAGGATGGTAAGGGTGGGATACTCTGTAGTCCATCCGGCGAGATTGTGGTAAAGGGTCTAGTCCAGAGAGCGGGCGAGCACATAGTAATGAAAGCAGATTCGCTTCTTCAGATTCAGATTAATGATCACAGGAGTTACGAAGTCGTATTTGCACAACTGAGAATTCCACTCCACTACGAAGAGCAGTTTTCCGTTTTAGATCTGCAGTCTATCTTGCGTGATTCGGAGCCTACTTACCCACTTTCACTTCGTGTAGAAGAAATTCTGAGGAGCAGATTTTTAATCCCATCACCCTTGCAGCATGTGAGTGGTGAGAAGTTTTCAGATCATGTTGACTTCACCCTTCTGTCGATTACGATAGGAGCAGCTAAGAAAACAGAAGAACGATACAGCGAGAGAGATTAGATAAGGGTGGCGCTTGCGCCGCCTTTTGTTAATATAAATTTAAAAGTTATTCACAAAAACAAATTCGTGATATAATACATCATATGAAAAATAATATTTTAGCAATTTCTATTTTTATATTTAGTCTAGTATTGCTTATTGTCGGGCTGTCTTATTTAAATACTTACAAATTAAAAGATAATTATAATTCTATAAGAGTTGACACTACTTTTGTCGAAGAGAATATAAAGCCTACTCATTTTCTAGCAACTTTTAATTTAAGTTTTGGGAAGCTAAATGTAGCGACAGGCGCAACTTTTGAGCAGACAAATGGAGTTAATCTCGAAGCTGAAAGAATAAGAGCAAAATTAACAAGGTTTGGTATGAAGGGGGCCATTGTTACTACTGAGGCACCTTATATGCTTTCTACTTCGACAGATTATTTATCGGGCTATAGAATTTTTATCCCAATCACCAATGATATATCGGAGAGCGTAATAGGTGATGCTTTAACAGAATTTAGACCCGAATCTTTTTTGATCACTAAAAATATTGATGAGAGAAGTTATCTAGAACTTGGAGCGAAATTAGACAATAAAAATCTAGATAAAAATAGGAAGGAAGCTGACCAAAAAGCTAAAACTTTACGAACAAAAATTCTTGGCGTCCAAAATAATATAAATCCAGACTATCAGATGTATCCGTTAGCCAATAATATAATCAGTGAGTCAGGGGACGGTAATCTTAAGATGACAAATTACGCGACTGTTAATTATATTATCGGAAATTAGAACTTAAATCCCACCCTTTCTTTTTATATTATATGGTATAATATTAATGTTAAACAAATAAAATAAATTTACATAAATATATGATAAACATTTGGATATTAATTGGAGTAAGTGTGCTCGCATTTATTATTAGTGCTGTATGGTATTCACCTGTGATGTTTGGTAAAACTTGGATGAAGATTATGGGGGATAAGAAATTTACAAAAGAAGAGATGCTGGAGGCACAAAAGAAAATGATACCATTTTATGTTTTACAATTCTTCTTAAGCGTAACTACCTTTTTTGTGCTTTATAGTAACATTAGATATACAGGTGCACTTGGAGCAGCTGGAATCTGGTATTCATTCTTTATGTGGCTCGGATATGTCATGCCTACTGCAGTCTCAGCTGTAATCTGGGGTAACACAGAGAGAAAGTATTGGTGTAAGCAAATAGCTATAGTGATTGGATCTCAGCTTATAGTCATGCTTATAGCTGGGTATGTATTTGGGAATTTCTAAGCTTCCCCATTTGATTTAAAACAGCCCACGAGTCTAATCTGAAGCTACTTGATTTTATCTTGCTAATATTGTAGTATGTAGCCATAGGTATACCAACACCTTAAGCTTGGTTATCAAGTTCTTTGGAGACAATCATGTGGAGCCGAGTTATTGTGGAAGCAAATGATCTGAAGCGTGGGATGACCGTGCAGGATTCTTACAAGCAGATACAGAAGTCTGACTATAGATCCTGGCGGAATCTATTGCTGCTTTTGGGCAGTGCTATTGTGCTTACCTTTGTGCCAATTCTGCTCACAGCAGCAGGAAAGCCTCAACTTGAAATGAGGAGCCTTGAAGGATACTACCTCCTTGCTTTTTCCATTGGGCTTACTTGTTTCGTATTTTTTGCTCTCGAGATGATCCAAAAAAGAAGTAAGGTAGCGGATGCTGATGAACTGATCATTTCTGCGCGAATAGACAGGTCGCAGAGCTTTGCGAATGTGTTGTACAGTAGCACAACCAGCACCATATTTACCCAGTTTGTCGTTAACAACTGCGGAGGACTTGTGGTAGCCGCAGCTGACACAGTTTTCTCTTTGGTGATCAGTTTCAAAAAATCCACACTTCTTACCGCAGTGTTTTCTTTACCGGGAGAGCTCACTCTGAGCAATGGATCATCAATTAGCCCTAGGGAGATAGCCTCGAAGATTTACGAATCGATGAATGCGGCTGGCTGCTCGAAATTAACGAGGGAACACATAACAACGGCATTTATGAGTATGGGTTTTTCAGAGAAGAATTTCAGGATTGACACCGGCCCGCAAGATGAAGCAGTTATCAGGTTAGAAGAGCTCAAACTCGAAGATTTCGAGGATTAAATACCATATCCACGATAGAGAGGAAAAGGGGCGCTTTAGCGCCCCTTTAATTTGCGTTTATTTATAAGACAATTAAAGGTGTGGAAGATATGTGTAAAATTATAACATGCACCATGTTATAATATATTAATGATAAATCAAAGTGAGAGCAATAAGAATTTAGACAATCAAAGCGTAGAATATTTTGAATTAGTTAAGAAGTATGAGAGTAAAGGTAAATGCATAGCGCATTTTAATATTTCTAATCTCGATCAGCTGCGAGCAATATGCGAGGTGGCAGGAGAGATGGGCGAGCCGGTGATAATAGGTGCGAGTGAGGGCGAGCGTGAGTATATGGGAGTAGAGATGGTGAGAGCTGTTGTCGATGAGATGAAACGTGAGTATAATGTGCCTATATATCTTAACGCTGATCATACTTATAGTCTCCATAAAGTAAAGCAGGTGGTAGAAGCAGGATATGACAGTGTAATAGTAGATGGGGCTAAGCTAAGTCTAGAAGAAAATATAAAATTGGTAAAGCAAAGTGTAGAATATGTAAGAGAGTATGAGAGAGTAAATGGTAAAAGAGTATTAGTGGAGGCCGAGCTCGGTTATATTGGTCAGTCTAGCTCACTTAATGAGAGTCTTCCTGAGGGTGTGACGGAAAATAATATGACAAGCGTAGAGGAGGCTATCAAATTTGTAAATGAGACAGGTATAGATATGTTTGCACCTGCTGTAGGTAACGTGCACGGTATGCTAATTAATGCTCCTGAGCCGAGACTAAATATAAATAGAATTAAAGAAATAAAAATTACGCTACCTGATACCCCTCTAGTGCTTCACGGAGCAAGTGGTAATACAGACGAGGACTTGGTCGACTCTATCAATGCAGGAGTTAGTATTATTCATATTAATACAGAGATTAGAAAGGCTTTTACTGATGGAATAAGAGATTATCTCATGCGTAACCTTAAAGATATAGCGCCTTATAAGTATGGAAGCAAAGGCCAAGAAGAGATGAAGAAAGTAGTAAGGGCAAAGATAAATTTATATAGGAAATAAAAATATGATAAGACATATCAAAAACCACTTTATACCACACGAGGACAATGAGCATATACCTCACTCACTACGCGAGCATACTGTACTCATAATGTTATTGATCGCTATGAGTCTTTATCTAATGCCAAATGTCTGGAGGATGGTAACTACTCAGACTCGTGCATATGCTGCGATACTGCCGCTAGTGATTATAGATATTACAAATGAGGAAAGGATTAGGCACGGACTAAAAACTTTGAAAATAGATGATAAGCTCATGCAGTCAGCCAAGGGTAAAAGTGAGCACATGGCGGCTAATCAATACTTTGCTCATGACGCGCCAGACGGTACTTATCCTTGGAAATTCTTTGTAGATGCTAATTATAATTTTAGATTTGGGGGAGAGAATCTCGCTATCTATTTTAGCGATAGCGGTGACGTAGTCAAGGGATGGATGAATAGTCCGACTCATAGAGAAAATATCCTAGATAGTAGATTTGAAGATATTGGTGTGGCCTTCACAGCTGGTAATTATAAAAACTACAATACAGAGTATATAGTGCAGCACTTTGGGAGCACTGCGAGTAATGTGCTAAATATAGAAGGCACTCAAAGTAAACTTAATATCCCAAGCGAGACTATTACAGTCGGAGGTAAGACTATGGAGTATAAGAGGATCACTGAGCCAGTTACTATGACTCAGGCTGAGCTCGACGCTATACCTGATTATGATTTGTCTAAGATCAGTAAGTCAGCATTAGCTAGTAACATTCCAGATGAGACTCTAAATAAATCAATGAAAGTCGAAAAGACTTCTGAGATAGTCCCGCACCAGACGGTGCAGGATAAATATGAACTTGTCACAAGCATAAGAGAAGTGAAGGGCTTATCTCCAGAAATTGTAAAAAATGAAGTTGATACAGAAATTCAAGAAGTAAGTAAAAGCCAAGAAGTCGCGCCCACAAAATACAGCACTCTATCTGATAAGTTATTTATTTTCCCAGAGAATATTTCTAAGATTGCACTGACTGTCCTCATGGTTTATAGTATTATCTGCTTACTCTTCTTATTTGTAACTGAGATAAGGCATCATCACCTTAAGCATATGGGCTATGGTGTGATGTTAGTACTTGTTATGGCCGCTACACATTTGAGCTTGTAGTAAATATGATAAATAAATTATACTCTCATTTATTATTTATTGCAGCTGGCATAATCTGGGGTGCCAGCTTTACTTATCAGTTAGAGATTGTCAAGACTCTTGGGGCCATTAATTATACATTTTACACTTTCACATTCTCGACTCTTATACTGCTGGTGATAGTGATGTTAAAAAGAGATAAGATTTTATACAGATGGCGTAGTGGACTATTGCTTGGTCTCACTCTCGCTGGGCTTGAGATATTCCAGATGCTTGGCCTTAAACTAAGCGGCGCAACATCTACAGCTTTTCTTTCTAATCTAGGCATGATATTGGTACCATTTTTAGGAGCATTGGTATTTAGACATAAACTTAAAAAAGTCCATCTCGCCAGCCTTGGAGTCTCGCTTGTCGGCTTGTATTATTTCACAGGAGCTAATTTTAAATTAGATTTAGGGAGTCATTATTTACTTATTTCAGCTTTATTCATGGCTCTTTACTTTCTCTTTAGCGAGAAGTTTGAGGATAGAGTCGATAATAAGCCAATCAATTTACTCCTCCACTCCTTTTTTATAATCAGTATTATTTCTTTCTATTTTGTTTATCAAGATTATGGGAGTTTTGACATGATGCCGATTTATGACATGACTACATATAAAGTACTTATTTTCCAAGCTATACTATTTACTTTGATACCTTACTCGCTAATTCATTATGCGAGTAAGGTTAGCCGTGATATGGATATTGCAGTTTTTGGCGGAATGGTTGAGCCATTGTCTGGAGCTGCATTTGCCTATTATATTTTAGGTGAAAGACTAGTAGGTACTGAGCTTATCGGCCTTTACATTTTGATATTAGCATTTGCTATGGGTGTATATGGCATTAATAAGAGGAGATAGATTTATAATTTTATGATATAATTGATTGATGACAAATATTCATGATTATAATAATGAAGCCTTAGAGCTTCACTCTAAAGTTGGGGGTAAATTAAGCATTGTTAGTAATTTTAAATTAGACACGAGAGAAGACTTATCGAGAGCCTATACACCAGGAGTGGCTGCTGTCTGCAGAGAAATTAAAAACGAAAATGATGCAAACAAGAATGAGAATGCTACTCGTAAATATACTTTAAAAAGAAATACGATTGCGATAGTAAGTGATGGCTCGGCCATACTTGGACTCGGTAATCTCGGAGCACATGCGAGTATACCAGTCATGGAGGGTAAGGCGGCGATACTTAAGGAGTTTGCAGATGTGGATGCTTTTCCTATTTGCATCGAGACGCAAGATGTAGAAGAAATAATAAATATTGTTAAGAATATCTCACCAATCTTTGGCGGTATTAATCTCGAAGACATAGCGGCGCCAAAATGTTTTGAGATCGAGGAGAGACTAAGGAAAGAATTAAGTATACCAGTCATGCATGATGATCAGTGGGGAGCAGCTACTGTGGCGCTCTCAGCTTTTATAAATTCGCTTAAATTAGTAAATAAAAGTAAAGAAAGTGTGAGAGTGGTGTTAAGTGGAGTCGGCGCTGCAGGAGTGGCGACAGCGAGACTTTTAATTTCTTATGGTATCACGAATATAATTTTTGTAGATAGTAAAGGAATAATAAATATGAAGAGAGTGGCAAGTGGTGAAGATTTAAACAAAGAGAAACTAGAATTGTTAAATGCTTCTAATATAAAAGATTTGGAAGGTGGCATAAGAGATGCGCTAATAGGAGCTGATGTCTTTATCGGCCTCTCTAAGCCAGGAGTACTTACTGGTGAGATGGTTAAGACTATGAGTGACAAACCGATTATTTTTGCGCTCGCTAATCCTTCCCCTGAGATTATGCCAGAGCTAGCCCACGCGTCAGGTGCATACATAGTAGCGACAGGACGTAGCGATTATCCTAATCAGATTAATAATTCTCTAGTCTTCCCAGGATTCTGGCGTGGTGTACTTGACGCACAGTATGCGGGTACATATAGAGGTATAGATAATAATTTATTTATTGAGGTAGCCAAGAATATTGCATCATATACAGAGAGTAGCGAGGGAGGATTAAGTGTTGAGCGTATACTTCCAGACATGCTCGACAAGAGTGTGGCAGAGATGGTGGCTAAGAGCTTTAAGTAGAGTCGCAGACGCAAATAATTGAAAGACGAACTCGTGCATGCAAGTTAAGTTTACTCCTCGATAAGCTCGAAGTCCTAAAAACTTTTTGGCTTCTCGAATTCTCTCGAAGTCCTAAAAAAATATAGTCGCTTCGCTCCTTATTTTTTTGGAGATGCAGGCGAGAATCGAACTCGCGCATGGCGGTTTTGCAGACCGCAGCGTTACCACTTCGCCACTGCATCGGTGTATATGATTATATCACATTTTATTAATATGTTATAATACTTCTACGTATTAAACTACAAAGTACGCAGTATAAAAATATGAATAGCCCAGCTAAAGCAGAACCAACCAGTACTCAAATGAGTATACAAGAAAGGATACAAAATGAGATGCAAAATAGTGTGCATGATCTAGTTGAGTTTGGTACGGGTAAAAAGCTAGAGGATGAAGAAAGTAAAGTAGAAGGTCTAAGTATGCTTATGTCCGAGTGTGATGAGATTATAAGTATAGTGACGAAATTTAAGACAGACTACGAGCTTGTACATTTTTCTAGAGGTAGAGATAATAGTGCTGCGAATGTGAGAGAGTTTGACAACGGTAGAGTTAGTATTAAGGACATGTTATTACTCGCTACTCTAGAGATCAAAAGTGACAATACTTACAAAGTCGTAATGAAAATATTAAGAATAAAGCGAATGCAAGAGTTCATGCTTGATCTTAAATTTAGGCTAAAGCAAATGCGCGGGATAAATAATACATTGCTGCCGAGCGTGGCTCGCAGATTGACTGATCTAGAAAAGGGAGAGGCTCTACTCGAGAGTAAATTACAAGAGCTTAAAGAGTCGAATGCTGAAGCTCACACTATGTATCATGCTATGGAGTTAGTGCAGTACAAAAAGCTATTACAAGCTGGTGGTATAGTAGAGACGCCAAGTGTACATGAGGGTAGAGTAAGAGTGGAGGATATGATGCGGCGTGGTAAGCCGGTACTACTTACTGGCGCACCAGGCACAGGTAAGACAGAAGTATTAAAGTATATAGCTAGCCGTATGGCCAAAAGTATAACGCGTGATGAGAGTGGTAGGAAAGTTACAAAATCCAAGTCTCCAACTTGTTACGTATTGTCTGCGAGGAAAAATCTAGACGATAATGAGATATATGGTAGTCGCACTGTGGAGGCGAGCGTAATGACAGACGATGTAGGGAGAGAAGTAATGAGAGAAGTAGAAAGCGAAATAAATAAGTACAAAGAAGAATTGAAAGTTAGATATAAAGCGAGCAAGAGTGAAGTAGAATTCGACCAAGCTAATTTAGATAGTGCCATAGAGCGTGAGTATGCAGCAGAGATAAGAAGAAAGTATGACTTGGTTAAAGACATAGCTTTTAAAAAGTTGGAGTCGGGAGTCAAGACTTCGTTTAACTATGGACCACTCTATAAAGCAGCAGAAGAGGGTGTCCCATTTATAGTGGATGAGTGTAATCTTCTTATCCCAGGCTTGCTTATGGGTATGAATGATATTTTGGCAAGTAAGACCCCGTGGACTGGTACAGAGGAGGAGTGGGATATGCTGAGCCCACAAGCAAGAGAAAAGTATGAGATAGTCACTCAGCAAAATGGTGGAGTGAGGAAGCGTATTAATAAAGGATTCTCTATCTGCTTCACCGCTAATGTTGGACCTAACTTCCAAGATAGAGCGAGATTAGAGGCGAGCTTTAAGGATAGACAAGGCCTTATCATGGACTGGGATTATCTGCCAAATAGCACAGACGTAACTAAGACAAATAAAGAGGAAGCAGCTGATAGTGAGTCATGGCAAGTTATGCTCACTATGCTAATGGATAATAAGTGTCGCATGCAGATGCCAAGCTCCGATGTGAGTGATCTCTGGCGCATGACCCAAGCGATAAGAAAAGCTCAAGATATATTTAGTGGGCGAGATAAGACTTTCACATTTATAGATAGGAGTAATGGTGCACCTCACGATGCGGATACGGGTATATTAAGTCAGGCTATTCAAGATAGTCCTATTAGTATGAGGACGATACAAAATATTATCAATGATTACAAAGAAGGAAATTTCAAATATAAATTAGAAAAGTCTATACTCGAGAAATTTTTACTCGAAAAGACAGAGGATAGAGACTCGATAATCTCAAGAGAAGTTTATTTTGAAATATTTAAAGCTTATGGATTTTTTAAAGACTCTAAAGATCAGTCTATGACTTATGGTGATGTCGAGACTAATGATCTATTTGTACAAAATAAATATAAATTAAGAGAAAGTAAATATGTAAGAGAGAATGTGGATATAAAGATTTTTACTAGCCGTGAGGTGGTAGACTTAGCCTTTGGCGGTGAGGCGCCGCCGATAAGAGACTTAGAAGCCAAGAGAATAGAAGACAGATATAAAGAGAAAATAACTCCAGAGGCAGCACTTGATATCGAGCGTGCGAGATTAGAAGCAGAGCTCAAGCTATTAGAAGAAGAGAGAGTGAGGAGTGTGGTGCTGGCCAGGGAGGAGGTGGCGCTAGAGCTTAATATTAAGATGGGTGAGATTATGGCAAAGCAAGAAGAACTTAAAAGGAATATTAAAGTCTTAGAAGATGAGATCAAAGCTGGACGTAAAATAAAATTGGTTAGTGGTAAAGCCGAGAGAGATATGACTCTAAGTGATGTCTCTACCATAGAGCAGAAGATTGACAAGCTGACTAAAGAAGTGGAAGTATTGACATTATCAAAAGTTACACCTAATGATCTGCCTGACTTAGTGGACTTAGATGAATATAAGTCTAAAGCCTTAGTTGTACTTAATAGCATAGAAGTTAAACAAAAAGTTACAGAAAGAGAGGTGCCAGCACCACTTAATATGTTAACTAAAGAAAAACTCACCCAAATCATGCAAGGTATTGAAACAATCATGACTAATATTTACCCCACATGGCCCAAAGGTAAGGGAAGTCAGCTTCACCCCAAAGACTACAACAACACAGAACTC
>JANNCJ010000028.1:0-2215 GCA_031386485.1 bacterium | reverse complement strand
AGCTAACTTTAAGAACTTCCCCGTTGCGTTATTGTTCGAAATTTCTGAAGATAGGGTTAATATTCTATATGCCTGGCATCATAGGTCTAAATTTTTGTAAACATAAATTATTTATATGAAAAATGAATTAACATTTTCAATAAGAGAACTTAAGTCTTTTGCAAGAAAAAAGAAAATAGCAGAGTGGGAGGCGCCTGTAATAATTGCGAACCCAAGAGACTGGCCAGTGTTGTCAGTTAGAGATGGTAACCATAGGCATGAAGCTTTAATTAGAAGTGGGTATAAAAAGTAATGGACTATATTTTGGTTTGATATTCCACAAGACAGACAGAGATTTAGGAGGAAATATATAGATTATCTTTAGAGATCAATACTTCACAGATCATGTGTTGGGATAAGTTTTTGATTTGCAAAAGTTCATAATTTAAGTTAATATATCTTAGTCACAACATGGCCATGTGCCGAGGACTATGCGATGGTAAAATCTGTCAGCCCTTTACAAGGCGTTGCGCCCAGCAAACTTTCTCCAAAGGAGCTGAAGCGTGTCGATGCGATCATCAAGGCGTCAGCTGCGAGGTCGTCACATGCTCGTGACTTTTGCACAATGCAACAAGCTGAAAAGATAAAGGGGAGGAGAAACCGGGAAGGTTGATACCTCTCTCGGTATGAGCGGGCGCTAAGGCGCCCGCTACTTTTTATTGTAATTTTACTTATTTTATGCTATCATTATACTCTGTAATTATAAAGATACAATAAACATAAAATGTATATTTGTAAATAATATAAATCTAATTACAAACAAATTCAAATCTATAAATATATGGCAAGAAATTATCCGCTTAAACAATTAAGAAACTTTGGAGTAATAGCCCATATCGATGCTGGCAAGACAACTACGAGCGAGCGTATACTCTTTTACACTGGGGAGTCACATAAGATAGGCGAGGTACATGAGGGAGACACAGTCATGGACTGGATGGAGCAAGAGCGTGAGCGTGGTATCACTATCGCCTCGGCTGCGACTACTGCCTTTTGGACTCCTACTATAGCACACGATGTTTCTAGCTTGCCAAAGTATCAATTTAACCTTATAGACACTCCTGGACATATAGACTTTACGATAGAAGTCAAGAGGTCACTGCGTGTACTTGATGGTGCTGTGGTAGTTTTTGATGCTGTTGCCGGCGTAGAGCCACAGTCTGAGACTAACTGGAGATATGCTAGTGATGGCAATGTGCCTAGAATTTGTTTTGTTAATAAGCTCGATCGTATGGGAGGAAGTTATGACAAGAGTTATGCTTCTATTCTTGATAGACTTTCTAAAAATGCAGCTCAGATGCAGATGCCAATAGGTGAGGAGGAAAATTTCTCTGGCATCATAGATCTCATGATGATGAAGATGGTGACATTTGAAGGTGACAAGGGTAAAGATGTAGGCTATGTAGACATTCCTGCTGAGCATCTAGAAGAAGCTAAGAAGAGACGTGCTGCCATGATAGAGCGCATAGTCGAGACTGACGAAGACATGATGACATCCTTTTTAGAAGGTAAAGAATTTGGCGTACAAGAGCTAAAGCAAGCAGTCAGAAAGGCTGTAATCGCTTCCAAATTCTTCCCAGTATTTTGTGGATCTGCACTTAAGAATAAAGGTGTGCAGCTAGTCTTGGACGCGGTAGTCGAGTATTTACCATCCCCATTAGACATACCACCACCAAAGGGTATTGACCCGAGAACAGGTGAAGAGGTGGAGTGTGAAGTGAGTGACACAGCACCGCTCGCTGCGCTCGCTTTTAAGATACAGTCTGACCCATTTGTGGGTACTCTCACATATATCAGAGTCTACAGTGGTATACTCACGGCCGGATCTTATATTTATAATAGCACCAAAGAGAAGAAAGAAAGAGTAGGGCGTATAGTGCGTATGCATGCCAATGATAGAGAAGAAATCAAAGAAGTTTATAGCGGGGAGATCGCGGCTGGTGTCGGATTTAAGGATACTACCACCTCAGATACGCTTTGTGACGAAGAGCACCCTGTAATCTTAGAAAGGATAGTCATCCCTGAGCCAGTAATCTCTATGAGAGTAGAGCCAAAGACTAAGCAAGATCAAGAGAAGATGGGCTTAGCGCTATCGAGACTAGCTGGTGAGGATCCGACTTTTAGAGTTATGAGTGACCCTGAGACCAATGAGACTATTATCTCAGGCATGGGTGAG
>JANNCJ010000027.1:0-8162 GCA_031386485.1 bacterium | reverse complement strand
ATTTTGGAGATCCTGCTCAGGCTACGCACGCACTTAAAAACTTAGCCATCTCCGGCGGCATACTCGCAACTTTAAACGGTGTGCACAGGAGGAGATAAGGTGGGAGAACCACATATTCGTGTTGCAATGTAACACAAATTATGATAAGATTAAATCATGACTACTACATTATCTATAAGATTAGACTCTAAGCTTAAAAAGGACTCTCAAGAAATCTTAAGAGAGCTTGGTATTGACATTTCTTCTGCAACTAAATTATTTTTAACTCAAGTGGTCGCACGCAAAATGATTCCGTTTGAAATTAGGACAGTAAATGGTTTTACACCAGAATTTGAAAGAGAAACTTTGGCAAGCTTAAAACATCTAAAGGAGAATAGACGAGATTATAAGCAATACTCATTCGGCAGAGAATTGTTAGAAGATATAATAGGGAAATATTAGACTTGAATTGTATGTATACTATCCTGCGAACAAAAAGTTTTGAAAAGGATCTTAAGAGGGTACTAAAACATAAGGATTTTAGCCCGCATAAGCTTGCGGATGTAATTGACTTATTGACCGAAGGGACAAAGCTTGACCCTAAGTATAAAAATCATATTTTACGTGGCAACATGAGCAATGTGTATGATTTACACGTACAAAATGACTTTGTTTTGCTTTATGAAAAGGATGAAGAGATAAGATTGATAGCGTTAATAAGGTTAGGCAGCCACTCAGATTTGTTTTAATACTTTGCAAACCAATTACTATATAAAATTCTTACTCAGACTTCGCATCATGATGATGGTCTGATGAGTGATTAGTGTGCTGCGTTTTATGCTTACCCATTAGGTGTGTGTACACATAGAAGTAAGCCATATAAGTAAGCATAATAGCTGGTATAACACCTACGAGTAGCGCAAGCATGCCCACTATAATAATTAATAAGCTTACAAAGTAAAGACCAATAAGCTTCCACATATTGCCCTCAGTTAGCTTAGCCGAAAGTTTGAAAGCTTCACTAATAGTAATGTCCTTATCAGCTAAGACATTAAACACAAAGCAATATTTAATTGCAAAATACACGCCAGGCACAATGAGTAAGATAAGGCCGATCATCATTATTAAGCCGTAAAGTAGTGAAGTTAGGAAAAATTTAAAAGCTTGTCGCATGATAGGTTGTGTGATCTGGAATATATTAAAAATTTTAAGGTCTCCACCTCTTGCATAATCAATTAAAATTTTTAAGTTATTAAGCGCAAATACAGAGTAGAGTAGCATATGTATAAGGCTGATTATCATTGAGCCAAGGTCAAACCGCTCTTCATCCGCCATTACATGGTCAAAACCAAAAATTAATCCAAGAGCAAGCATAATGGCAGAAGAAATTATAATTGAGAGTATGCCGAGCGCGATTAATCCGGCCCAGTTTTTCTTGGTAAGTCTCCATCCCTCATTAAGTGCAACCTTGATGCTAAAAGTATTGATGTGATTATGATTTGTCATATTATGATACTGCGTGCTTCGAAGCTTACAGCGTAGTAGTACTATAGCGCATATTTTAAAAATGCCAAATTTTGTTTGGGTATCATTCTGTGTGAGAATCAGAAAAACTTGTTTTCCGTCATATTTCAACTATTGACAAAATTCTCACTCTCTGTTATACTGGACATAACTCTGACAAGCCTGTCAAGAGCGTGTACAAAAAAGTTTTACTGGAGCAACCATGTTTACATTCCCCCGTTTCACCAGCTTCATGTCTTTGGTTTTTGCGGCCACTTCTTTATTTCTCATTTTCCAGCTGCGGGATCTTCAAAAGCTTCACGCTGAAAACGAAAAATATCTGGAGGTCGTGAGTAAAGGCGAGAAGTTTTATTTGCTTCGTGAGGGCGGCAACTGCCAAGAAGCGAAGCTGCGTTACGCTGGTGGATACCGCCTCCATCTTGGACCGACTTTTGTTGGAGAGAAAAGCAAGTCTACGGACAAAACGGTGGTCAAACCGGACGGTTATTTGAGTTTTGAATGCGTCAGAAGCCTCGAGGAGGCGCTCAGGTAGGTGTAGCCACCAAACGCAAAGCGCGGACCGCAGGTCCGCGCTTTTTTTATTCTAAGAATTTCTACTTGACTTTTGCTTTTAGAAAAATTATAATGTAATTATAAGCATGTAATTCCCCGTATGTAGAGCTTCCGGATGGTAGCTCTAGAAAATCAAAAATTTTCTAACGCCACATACGGGTTTTGCTTTGTTTGAATAAATTTAAAATATTTCAATATTATTTTTTAATATATCAAAATATACAGAGTCTTTTTGTTCGTACTTTTTATATAAACTCCAAGCAATAAAATCACACAACTGTATGGAGAAATCATCTGTTGGTGCAACAATGCTTATCTTTTTTGATATTTCTAAAATCTTTTTCTTATCATGTTTATTTGTTATTGGCATACTTATACTAATTTTTTCTAGATGACTCATTTTAAAAATTAACTTTTGTACACATTCAAAATAATCTACTCTTTGTTTTTGTTTATCAACGACAATAGCTAACGCTTTCCAATCCAAAGCCTCTAAAAATTTTACAAGTTTTAGTTTTACCTTGTCAGTGTCATTCCTTGCGTGCAAAACATTTATCTTCTTACCGCTTTTATTATGATTTAGTCTGGCTATAAACTTTCTTATTTTTCTATTTATATTTTCATCATTATGCAGGAATGCTGCGAGTACAAAATATCTGCTAGATTTTGCTGTATTTCCTATATCACCGCTTTCGTCTACGACAGCGAATTTAAAGTTAGCTCTTCCCATATCTAAATTATAACATATCGAGACTTGTGATTTAATTATTTAATGCTTTATAAATGTTTTTTTGGATTATTTACTATAAATTTGGGCTGAGCCCCTCGAAGCTTAATGCGAAGTGGGGTTGGTTTTACTTATTCTTGATTAGAGTATCGCCTTCATTTAATCCGCTCACTATCTCTATATTACCCTTATTATCTCTGATGCCAGTCTTCACGACGACTTCTTCTCTAGATTTCTTGTCAGCTAACTCTCTCAAAACTGTACCACTCGCACCCTTAATCTTAACATACTCAGCCCCAACTATTAAGACATCGCTTGCTGACTTGGTCGCGATAAAAGCGTTGGCAGTCATACCAACCTTAATCTTACTAGCTTCATCCTTCATAAGCAAAGTTATACCGTATCTTGGCACACCAGAAACTGTAGTCGCGGCTGGCTCAATGATGCGTAGTGTGGCCGCAAACTCTTCTTGAGGGTAAGCGTCAAGCGTCACAGTAGCGGTATTACCTAGACTAAGCTTCACTATATCGTTTTCTGATATACTGGCCTTGATCTCGAGAGCGTCTGCAGAGATTATACGTGCAGCTTGCTTGCCTGCATTTATATTTTCACCAATCTCGACGTCCAGACTACCGATAACACCAGAAATTGGAGCAATTATGCTACTTTTTGCAAGCTCAACTCTCGCCTGCATGAGTCTCGCAGACGCAGCTGCTACTTGGGCCACTTGGAAATTGATCTTATTCTTATCGGTACCCTCACTTGTTAGAGCCAAGTCCTTTTCGGCACGCTTAATAGCATTATCAGCATTTTGTAATAGTGTAGTCTTAGCAGATAAGTCACTAATTATGGCTGAGACTGAGCTTTTGGCTAGCGAAGCTTGAGATCTTTTAGAGTCTAAGGACGAGTCGGCACTAGAGCATGGCAAATTAATAAGCGCATTTACATCACCTACAAAATTATTGAGCATGTTAGCCCAATTCTTAGCACTTTCCATGTCTGTGACTATAATATTGTCAAAATCTTTTCTTCTACTCTCAATTTGATTCTGAAAACTTTGGTCACATGTGGTAAATGTCATGATATAACCACTATTACTTTTGTTAAAAAGGGAAGAAAGACTGTAGCTGATCACATTTTTGATATTAAGGTCTGCACTTTTAACCGCATCACTCACTTGTATCTTAACATTCTCATAATCCGCTCTTGCGCTCTCTAGATTTTGGGTCTTAAGAGCAATCTCAGCTGGTGTAGCTCCGCTCCTCAGTCTCTCAAGCTCCGCTTGCTGCGCCATAAGTGCTGCCTCCGCCTCTCTCACTCTACCATAAGAGTCCCCTGAGGAGAGAGAGGTGATGAGTGCCCCTTTTGGCACTTTATCTCCAACTTTATAATTAATAAGAGAGACTATTCCTGACTTCTCAAATGTAAGAGCGATATCGTTGCCAGCCTCTACCTGACCTGAGACTTCTACCACCTCTGTTATGTTTCCTGTTTTAACAACATATTTGTCCGAGCTCAAGATATCACCCTTATTATAATTATTAATTAATGTTCCGATAAGCACGATAGTGAGTAGACCTAGTAATACTCGGATCTTATTGTCCATCACTATTTTGATTGTGTTTTGCATGACTTATTATAGCATATTCAGAGAACTTAGGGTATAATATATAAAGCAGGCTTTTTAAATTTAAAAATATAAAATTAAAGTAGTATATGAATAATCCTATCATAATCGCCAACACTAAGTCATACATCACGAATCTCAAAAGCTTTTATAATTTACAAGAAAACGTTTGGGCTAACTTAACTAAAGAAAAGTATAGGTACAGTGTCGCCCTGCCAAGCTCTCTGATTAATCTTGTAAAAAGGGAAGAGTTTGTTGCCTTTGACGTCGGAGCACAAAACCTAGAAGCAGTAGATGCTGGTGCTTACACTGGAGCTAATAATATAAACAACCTAATTAGTGCTGGGGCGGAATTCGTAATACTTGGTCATAGTGAGATACGAGCTAATAACATTGAGACAAGTGATGTGATTGCGAGTAAGGTCTATGTAGCGCTAAATAACAAGATGAAGGTAGTACTCTGTGTCGGAGAAAGCACCAGGAATGGAGAAGATGTAAATGCTGAATACTTAGACGAGATCAAAAAGATGCTTAAAGACTCACTGCGTAGTGTGGATAAAAAGCTAGTACATAATCTCATTATCGCTTATGAGCCAGTCTGGGCCATAGGGGCTGCGAATGCCGCTAATCCACTCATAGTGCTTGAGGTGTGTATCTGTATGCGCAGAATGCTTTCGCAGATGTTTGGTCTTGATAATGCCAAACATATCAAAATTATCTATGGTGGCTCAGTCGACGCGAGTAATGCGAGAGACTTTATAACTCACGGGTCTTGTGATGGGGTGCTAGTCGGTAGGGCGAGTATGGACGCTTTGGAGTTCGCAGGAATTGTAAATAATATTTATAATGAGGACTAAAAAGTATGAGCTTAAAATTTGATCAAATCAAAAATGATAAAGTTATATTAAGATGTGATTTTAATGAATCAATAGAGGGGGGGCTACTCAAAAGTACTAAGCGAATAGATGCTAACTTACAAACTCTTAATGTGCTTCTTGCCCAAAATAATAGTGTGGTCTTAATTTCTCATCATAGTGATAAGGGTCAAAGCTTAAGGCCTGTATATAATTATATTAAAAGTATTTATACTGAATGCGAATTCTTGGGTACGGAAGATTATGAGAGTTTAAAAGAATATATTAATTTGAATAAAAATAATTTACCGAGAATATTGCTGTTAGAAAATGTAAGACTTTTTTGTCCTTCCCTTGGGGAAGGTGGCGAAGCCGGAAGGGGTAAGAGTCTAGATGAAGCTAATGATCCTGATTTTGCAAAGACTCTAAGTCTATTTGGTAACTCTTATGTCTATGACGCCTTCTCTGCCGCACACCGAGATCATGCGAGTACTATTGGTATTACTAATTTTCTAAATGGTTGTCTCGGACCTGTTGCTAATCTCGAGTATAATAATCTCGCTAAGCTACTTAATGAGATACATGAGTCGATATTTATCATGGGTGGAGCTAAGATCTCGACCAAGCTAGCTGTTATCAGTAACTTATTACAAAAAGGAGCCAGAATATTTCTTGGTGGGGCAATGGTGCATAATATTTTAAAACTAAAGGGATTAGATATTAAAAATTCATATTTTGAAAATACTGAAATAGACTTGAGTAGCATAATAAACAATGAGAGCGTGGTCTTGCCAGAGGAGCTCGTGTGGTCTGGCGATAGAATAGTCGATGATATTTTAGATTTTGAGAAGATGAATAAAATAATAAAAGAAGACGGTATAAAAAATATTTTTTGGAATGGGCCGGTTGGAATTTTTGAGGAGGGTCACACTCTTGGCACAGATAAAGTCTTTAACTTTTTAAACAGATCAAAGCTTAATACTATAGTAGGTGGTGGCGACACACTCACATATCTAGAAGGTAAAAAAGATTACAAATTTACTTATCTCTCACTCTCTGGCGGCGCAATGTTAGAGTTCTTAAGCGGTAAGAAGTTAAGTGTGATAGAGAAGCTGAGATAAGTGTTGATATTTAAAAATAAAAACGCCCCGGCGATGCCGGGGCGGGTAGAGCTGCTCATAACAGCTCAAGAGGTTCTACTTCTTCTTGAGGCGGCCACCTTTCGGCGCGTCTGGGATCTTGACCCGATATGGGTCCCCCACTTTCGTGTATAACCACCAGGAACAACCTGCCCCACCTAGCAGAATCAGAAGTACCAAGAGCGTGTACACCCAGTCTTCCCCATCCAAGCTGAACTCCGCGAGTTGTTGGACGTCAGGGTTGCTAAAAAAGGAGTGCAGGAGCAAGCTCACAACAACAAAAATAAACCCATATTCAAG
Source organism: bacterium (assembly GCA_031386485.1). Classification (GTDB taxonomy): domain Bacteria; phylum Patescibacteriota; class Minisyncoccia; order Phycocordibacterales; family UBA5272; genus JAUPVO01. Next base: position 1,460 of record JANNCJ010000027.1, on the reverse strand, counting down.
AAATTTCATCCAGTGACTTTCTCTCATGTTGTCACGACGCCATTCCCACATTTTATTCATCCACCCCGACACAAACAAAAAGAGGTCTGCTGTGAAATGGTATACGACTATCGTAGTGAATGCAATCAAAGTTGCTGAGAGAGTGTCAGCTTCGAAGAAGTAGTTAAGGACAAACGGCATCACGAAAAGCGATGCGATAAACCCAGCCACACCCTTGCCATCAAGTTTCTTGTCCATACCTTGGGCCTCCGACCCGGATACCGTCCCAAATATTCAACCCAACATCAAGGTCATAACTATATGTCATATACTTAAAGTTGCAAATAGAGGGGTCAAAGTGTAGTATATTAATATATGTTAAATAAAAAAAAGACCTAATTGTGATATATGTATCAGCAATAGAAATGTAATAAGAAAGACTGGTGTTAAAGGTAAAGTAAGATACTACTGTAAGGAGTGTAATAGAAACTTTACAGTAGACTATAGTATTAAGAGAAAGAATCTCTGGGTAAGGTATATAGATGGAACTACACTTCGAAAGCTGGGCGATCAAGTTAAGATTAACTTTAGAACCTTAGGAAGGGTGATAGACGAGGAGCTTAGCAAGTTAATAGATAATAACTATCTAAGTAAAGAATATATAGATAAGAGTAAGTATAAAGGGATATTAGTATTAGATGGTAAATATGTAAAGGTCAAAGGATTTGAAAGTAAAATACCATTTATCTATGGAGTAGATTATGAATCACATGACATAGTAGTTTCATCACTGTGTAAGAGTGAGAGTACAGAATCCTTTAAGAAAGTGTTTAGAATATTAAAAGAGATTGATTACCTGCTTAAAGTGGTAGTCTGTGATAATGTCTTAAAAAGCCTTATCCCAGCTGTTAAATATTATTACCCTAATGTTCGTATACAGCTTTGTCTTAATCATTATATAGAGAATGTTAGAACTCTATTAAATGTAAGAACTAGTAATGAACATTATATATTCTTTGAAGAAATCTATGATTTACTTTATCACAAATTTGGAGGTAATGAGAATCATAATTTTAAGAAGTTACTCTTTAAATATGAAAAAGATATTAGATACAAATTCATCTTACTTGATATATATGACGATTTTGATTTCCTATTTACTTACTTAGACAATAACAGAATACCTAATAATACTAACTTGATTGAATTATTTAACTCTCATTTTAATAATAGAATAACTTTAGCTAAAGGATTTAATTCACTTAATACAGCTGATAGATTTCTTAATGCACTAGTAGTAAGGAGGAGAACTTTACCCTTCACTGATTGCAGTGCAAAGTTCTCATACTTAAATAATATCTGTTCTCTTGATTACCTCTCTTCTACTTTTCCCTACAAAGAAATTACTAAATCTGATTAACACAAAACTTTATTTTGTAAATAAAATCATTGATTCTAGGTTAATGAAATGAGACGGTATC
>JANNCJ010000037.1:0-1977 GCA_031386485.1 bacterium | reverse complement strand
TTATCAGACTATTGGGAATATGCGTTCATATACTTTTGCTGATAATGATATACTGTTGGTCCACACGTATAGATTTTTATACATTTAATATCTATTGACCTAAACTCTTCAATTTGTCTATTCAGAGTATTATAAATTTTTAACATAACTAAATTATAACATAAATTATGCTATAATTTACATAATGAATAGTGTCAAAAATTTCTTTAAAAATCTATTTAAGATTTTGCTTTATACTTTTATATTCTCTCTGTTATTTTTTTTAGCATATAAATATGTTAACTGGGGTAATCTTAAAGGAGATATATATGCTATAGTGCACCCTCCAAATAAAAGTGAAGCAATGACTTCTCAATTTGCGCCATCAACACTTAGTCTTGGTCTAGATTATAATGGGAGTAATTGGATAGAAAATTTGAAACTTAGAACTAGTGAATGGGGGTTAGAGATAAAAGAAATTCTACCCACATCCGAAAGTAAAAGTATTGTCAATATATTACTTAATAACAGCATGATACTCAAAATTAATTTAGATCAAAATTTTAACGAGACTTGGTCAAATTTTACTCTTCTCTATAATAGTAAAAATTTTAAGAATGATCTATTAAAAGGGGTGGAGTATGTAGATCTAAGGAATGAGAATAAAATTTATTATAAACTAATTAATAATCTTATAAATTCTAGCTCTACTTCTAGCTCGGCAGCAGATTCAATAAATACCGAATCATCGCAATAATATTTACATAAACACTAATTTATGTTATCCTATAATAATGATTAGAGGATTCTGGGAGCAGATATACGTCAAAACGAAAAATGAAAATAGGCCCATTTACACACTGGCACCGATGGCTGATGTGACTGACATTGCCTTTAGGACGATGATAGCCAAATATGGTAAGCCAGACGTGATGTGGACAGAGTTCGTGTCTTGTAATGGTCTCATGAGTGCAGGCAGAGAGCATTTAATTAAAGATTTAGAATATGGAGAAGGGGAGAGACCAATTGTCGCTCAGCTATTTACTAGTGACGCTCTTAATATGGAGGGTGCAGCTAGATTGTGTATGGAGATGGGGTATGACGGTATAGATATTAATATGGGATGTCCAGTTGATCTTATAGGCAAGCAAGGAGCAGGAGCGGCACTTATCAAGAATCCAGAGCTAGCCAAAGAGATTATAAGAGCAGCGCAGCGAGGAGTGGGGGGTAAAATACCAGTGAGTGTAAAAACTAGATTAGGTTATAATAAAATAGAATACAAAGCATGGCTTAAAGAAATTTTGTCTTGTGATATACCAGTACTCACTCTTCACTTAAGAACAAAAAAAGAGATGTCATTAGTCCCTGCGCATTATGAGATAATAGATGAAATAAGCGACTATATAAAAGAACTCTCACCAGAAACTATTTTTATAATTAATGGTGATATTAAAGATGTCGAGCATAGTGTAGAGCTTTATAATAAATATAAATTTGATGGAGTGATGATAGGTCGCGGTATGTTTGGCACTCCATGGCTATGCCAAAATATTAATGATAATAAAAATAGCTTAAGAAGCATAAAAGAAAAATTAATTATTATGCTAGAGCACACTAAGCTTTTTGAAGAAAAGCTGTCGCCAATTAAAAGCTTTGCGATAATGAAAAAACATTATAAAGCTTATGTGAATGGTTTTGAAGGGGCCAAAGAGCTAAGAGAGAAACTTTTTGAAGCAAAAGATTATAATGAAGTAAAGTCAATAACAAATAATTACTTAGATTCTCTACAAGAATGAACAACCTCGCAGCAAGCTGTACACTTCGCTACGCTACGTCGAGGTATCGGTGCTAGAACAGCGTTAGTTGTGCCTGATGGATTTGTTTGTATGTAATATCTTTGCCTTGAGATTCTACATAGCTACGTATTGTGTTTTCATTACCGGCTCTACCGACCGTGTTTACAAAATATCCTGCTGTCCAAAAGTGTCCACCCCAAAG
>JANNCJ010000025.1:0-2394 GCA_031386485.1 bacterium | reverse complement strand
TACAACTGCAAATATTAATAAAGACAAAATGATTCCCAAAATAAAAACAATTAAAAATGTCCCAATAAAAAACAAACTTAGCATATTCTCAGGTATACCCACAGCTATCACGAGAGCTATACTTCCGAGCAATAATGCGACAAAGAATGGGTACAGTCCTGCGCCCAACTGCCACCACATACGATATGACAAATAATGAATTGGTTTTGAAAGTAAGACCTCAACAGTGCCTGATTTTATGTCTTGCATAATAGCAGTAGCTATATCACGCAATCGTAGTGTCATAAATGCAAAGTATAAGAACATGCTCCACACAGCGGTTTGGAAAGTGAGTCCATTAATTACACCTCCTCGAGTACTAAAAATATAATAGTACAGTATCAGCAAAACACCGCATCGTGCTGTTATGCCAAATGTATCAACAATCAAACGAGCAGGATACTGCACGCGATCTTTGATCATCATTTTTATAATGCTATTTACTAATCGAAGTTGCTTCATACATTTCTCTTATTACTGTCTCTAAATCAACATTGTATACATCAATATCTGAAACAGAAAAATACGGGAGTATCTTTTGTAGTGCATCAGATACGCCAAGAACCCTCAGGTCGACCGCAAGGGTTATTTTGTTGCTACCCCTATCTACATACTTTATTCCTTGTGGAAGCGGAGGAAAAGTTTCTGGTTTTACTTCTAAAGTGATATCCAGATATTTTTCGTGTACAAAAGATTTTGTAAGTTCATCTGTCGCCATATCACGAACTACTGTGCCGTGATTAATAATGATCGTTCGATCACAGAGGGACTCAATATCTCCAACATCATGAGAAGTCAAAAATATTGTTGTTTTTTCTTCTTTGTTTATTTTGATTAAGAGCTCACGAAGTGATTTCTTAGCCACAACATCGAGACCAATAGTCGGCTCATCAAGAAATATAATTCTGGGCTTGTGTATTAGAGACACAGCGATTTCTGCGCGCATTCGCTGCCCTAATGAGAGTTTGCGGACTGGCTGATCTTTAAAAGAGTCGAGGTCAAATTGTTTAATAAGCTCTGCTGTACGTTTTGCTATTTCTTCTTGGGATAAATCATACATAACTCCAAAAAATTCAAATGAATCTGTAATTGGTAAGTTTGGAAATAATTGACTCCGCTGTCCAAAGACCGTACCAATTTTGTAGGCGAGTGATTTGCGATCATTAGTCGGATCAAATCCAAGTACTGATATTTTGCCTCTTGTTGGAAATAGAATACCAGTTAACATTTTGATTGTTGTTGACTTTCCGGCACCATTTGGACCAATAAATGCTATTCTTTCACCCTCATTTACAGAAAATGAAATATTATCAACAGCTCTGACTGTTTTTATTTCAGGAGAAAGCAGATTTCGAAAAAACGAAGAGTCTTGCTTTTTAACAGAAAAAGAAAATTCTTTCGAAAGGTTTTTTACTTCTATAACTTTCTTAATCATTTTTTTATTATATCATAATATTATTATATCCCCACTTCGCTTTTTTACAAAAAGCTTCGAGGGGCATTCTTCAGATTTCTCATGGCTGCGCCATTCGAAACTCCCCCAGCCTAAACGGCTGAGGGAGTGAAGAATGGTGGACCCCAGCGGACTCGAACCGCTCACCTCCTCAGTGCAAATGAGGCGCTCTACCAGATGAGCTAGGGGCCCATATTTATTACTCTAAATACTGCGTACTTCGAAGCTTTAGCGTAGGAGTATTATATCATTAATTTAAATCTTTTACAACATTTATATTTAGTTTATATTTCTTATTGTTGACATTAGCTTCTACTGTAAATTCTCCGAGACTAGAAATCTTTTCCATTATTATACTCTTAGTAGAAAGTGAGACTTTTTCTAATTCAAATATTGCTTGCACTATTTCATCCTCATCCACTTTAGAATACAAATGTCCTTTACTGTCGACTTTCTTCTTGATTACTAATACTTGCTTCTCTAATCTTTTCATTAAGTCTATACTCTGATCTGCTTGCTTCTCCTTCATCTCTTTCTTGATTTTTTCTTTTTCTAATTTAATTTTCTCATCGTTGCTGGTAGCTAGTCTGGCTAACCCCTTATTTACAAATGAATTCATAGCATAAGCTTGAGCCAGGTCTATGATATCACCCTTACTGCCTATTCTTGGTACATCTTTTAATAAAAATATCTTCATGTTAATTCTTATTAATCATCTTAATTACTTCTAGCGTCTCACTCTCGGCAGTTGTCGAAGCATTTCTTTCTAGAGTGTAGTCTGGGATTATTTTATCAGTGGTTATGCTTCTTCCATTTGGAGTTAGCCAATTAGCGACTGTAACCTTGAGCGCACCCTTATTATCAAGATTAATGTATTCTTGCACACTTCCTTTACCATAACT
>JANNCJ010000018.1:0-10323 GCA_031386485.1 bacterium | reverse complement strand
TCTTCTCAATGCTACAAATATACTAGCTCAAGCTTCTCTTAACAGCATAAATCTAAATAGTAAAACTAGCTTTACTATAGTAAATAATACAACTCCAATAAATGTTAATCCCACAGCATCATTTGCTAATATATCAAGTCAGATCACGGGTAATGAGTTCCCAATCACACTTAACACTACCAACATCCCTACAGGATCTACTATCACTCTCACTCCTTCCTTTGGTAATGTCTATCCTAGTACTATCACTACTACAGGTAATCTAACTACCACTAATATCAAGATCACCAGTGCTAGTGGACAAGTAAGTCTACAAGCTAAGTATATGAGTAGTGTGTTAAGTACTTCTAACAATTTCACAATCACTCCTAATTGCACATCCACTTTACAAGACTTTAGCTTAGAAGGACTTTGTACACCAAAGAATGTGAATTTAGCTAATCCAAAAGAAATCTCCCCTGGGTCACCATCATCACCAGGGAGTACTGTTGGTACCCCTAGTGAAAACTTCACTTGGACATCTGTGCAAGGTGCAAGTAAATACGCACTCTATGTAAGAGACTTAAATACTGGCAATCTAATAATAACAGAAGAGAATCTCACTAACACTTCTTACGTATATAATTATCTCAAACCTAACACTTCATACAAATGGAATGTCAGAGCTATAGACGCGAGTGGTAATGGAGGGTGGTTATCTGATTCTTATTATTTTAAAACCTCTTCTTTCGCAGCTGTTATAGATCCAAATATACATCAGCCTATTAAGATCACGGTAATTGATGAAGATGATTTGTCAGTATACAATATTCCAGTTACGTATTATTGTAATCCAGGAGATGATTTATGTGCTAGAGTTATTAATAGTACATCTCTACAAGGATTGACAATTACTCTTGCAGATGGAACAGTAATATATGATACAGGATATTTTGGAAGCTTGCCAGGAATAAATTTTGCTGTTACGCTCGGAGGAAACACAGCAAAGTCGGCCTCATTATTTAGTAAAGTTACCCCAACATCATTAACTATTAAAGTGCCAGTAAAAAGATTGGTATATTTGAACTACTCCGGAATTATAATAGGAGATAGTACAGTATTAGTAGATGTTGTAGATAAAGGTCAAACAGCCTTAACAGCATGTGGCATATCAATGGATGCCGCAACTATTGTATTATCTCCAACTGTAGTAGGAGCTGGTGCAGCAGGATTTGTAGGCGCCCTTTGTGACACAACAAATGGTGTAATTTATTTATTTAGAGGCGATTATCTTAACGCTTCTGTTTCAGGACTATCTATTATTCCATTTGCTGGCGTAGTAGCAAAGCCAGTATCAACAGTAGTAAAAACAACCGTAGCAGAACAGAAAGTCATATCAAAAGAGCTGGCAATAGCTGAAAGTGTGACACAGATAAGCGCAAGAACTATTAAAACATCTTCGTTCGTTGGTTCTGCTATACCAACCACCATATCAACTTTAAAATTTGATCCTTGGTTATTAAGTAAATGGATAAGAGGAAATGTTATCGATAATCTCTTTAATAATGTTGGAAGATATACTAAGACAATAGATGTATATGATATTGCTATAGGTAAAATAACTTCAGTTAAGTCGCTAGATGTTACCGCTGATACTTACCAAGATGCATCCAAGCTAGAATCGAGACTTAAAGGATATGTGAATACTATGAGGGATTATTCAAAAGGTGATTACAGAGTTGATGGTGTTGGGCCGTTAATACCGATTGATTTTTCAAAGATCAAATCTAAAGAACTTCTTCTAGCACTTCCCGAAACTGCTATCACTCAAACTCAAAAAGATGCTATACTATCAGTATACAACTACGCTAAAGTAAATGGTGTAGAATTAACAATAGCAATAATAAAAAATGGAAACAACTAATATCAAAAATATGGAAACTGAATCAAGAAGAATGTCTAAGATCTATATAAGTCCAGATATTAAGTTTGGGATAATAACAGTAATGAAGCTTGCCCCTTGGAATATTTTGGGTAAGACTAATTATTACTACAATAACCCTGCAAATAATCAATTAGTTTTTAATTCTAGTGCCCAGTGCTCAGAAATACTATTGGAAACTCTTGGTCAAAGCTATCAACTTCCTGTGTGGGAGAAGGATATTACGTATAGCGATGATTATGTTAATAGATTTGGATTTAATAATGAATTTACATTAAGTAAATATTTTTATTCTATTATCGTCACTCATGATCTAGAGAACAACACCGTCACTCTCGACCCATACAAATGGGATAATGGATATCAAGAAGGTGTAGTAGGGATGAAATCTTTCACTGTCCCATATGGAAATAAAGAGGCTTTAGAGAATGCAATCAGAGAGACGGTTTTGTATTTAGAGACATACTCCCCAATAAGTGAGAAATATAGAACATTCCCTCTAAACAGAAGAAAGGTAATAGAAAAATGGAGAAAAGAAAATTCAGATGATCCGCGTACTAAATTGGACATAGAGATGGAGCAGAAATAACGAAAACAAATTCACACTAGATAATGCTTATTTTATATGGTTTTTATATGAATAAATCTAAAACGAGCCCCAAATTAGGTAAGCTCCTTGATCTCGTCGACCACAAAAGTCTTCTCGTCGTTGCGGGAGGAGACTTTACCTTTGATTATGACTATTGAGTCAGGGATCATAAGTATCTTACCATTTCTTTTTTCTGCTTCTTTTAACTTAGTAAAAGTCTTGGGGAATACAGCCATCTCTATCACCCCAGAGTAATCTCTTACTGTTATGAGTGCCATAAAGTCTCCCTTTTTGGTCTTAGTCACTTTGACCTTTTCTACTAATGCTGCTACGCTACATTCGAATTCATCAGCATACTCATGATGTATCTTATCAATATTTATTTTCCTCTCTAATATCTTATCTTTCCAAGGATCAAGCGGGAAGCCTGACACATAGAGACCGAGCAATTCCTTTTCCCATTTTAACTTCTCTATTTGTGTTGCTTCTTTCACTTTTCTTAATGTAAATTTTGGTGCTTCTAAATCGCCAAAAAGTGAGCCTTGATCTTTATTATCTTTGACAAAGCTTTTGTGATACTCGAGTATTGATTCTATATTCTGAATAATCGCATTCCTTTCTGCTAGTCCATCAAGAGCGCCGCACATAGCTAAGGCCTCTATACTTTTTTTATTTAAATTCTTGTGCGATATTCTGTTTATAAAATTTTCTAAGCTTTTAAATTTACCCCCAACATTTCGCTCTTTAATAACAGCATCAGCAATATCAACACCAAAGTTTTTGATAGTATATAGGCCAAATCTAATCTCCTCCTCTCCATTATTATTTTTGCTTATACTAAAGCCGCCTACAGAGTCATTGATATGAGGAGGTAATACGCTTATATTCATCCTTTTACACTCGCTTACAATCTCTGAGATCTTATCTACATCCCCGCTCTCATTAGTCATTATCGCTGTCATATAAGCTTGAGGGTAGTGAGCTTTCATGTACGCTGTCTGATAGGCGACGCGGCCATAGCTCGCAGCATGAGCCTTGTTAAATCCATACGCGGCGAATGGCTCTATCTGCGTCCATAACATATCTCCTTTGCTCTTAGAGAGGCCGTTGGCTAAGAAGCCTTTCATCAATTTTTCTTTTTGCTCGGCCATCTCGGCGGGTATCTTTTTGCCCATTGCTTTACGCAGCTTATCAGCCTCGAGCCAAGAGTAGCCAGCTAAGTGTATAGCTGTTAGCATCACGTCATCTTGATAGACTATAACACCATAGCTCATATCTAAGATGTCTCTTAACCTCTCATCAAGATATGTGATAAGCTCAGGATTATGTTTCCTCTTAATATACTCGGGTATCATCTCAAGTGGTCCTGGTCTATATAGTGCTACCATTGCATTGATATCATGCACAGAGCTCGGCTTAAGCTCTTTTAAAAATCTAGTCATACCGCTACCATTAAGCTGGAATAGCCCCATAGTCTCACCTCGTGATAACATCTCAAATGTTAGCTTATCGTCTTCGCTAATCTCCTCTATGTCCACATCAATATTATATAATTCTTTTACTGTTTTGATGGCAGTAGCTAATATAGAAAGATTCCTAATGCCGAGAAAGTCAAATTTAAGTAGCCCTGCATCCTCGATAGTATACATGTCGTATTGAGAAATTAATTTACCCTCACCTTTTGGATCATACTGTATCGGTGTCCACTCAGTAAGGGCAGCCGGTGAGATTACAGTGCCAGCTGCATGCACGCCCACATGTCTCACATTACCTTCTAACTGCTTGGCCATGTCTAATATAATCGCGGCATCTCTGTCCGTCTCATACAACTCTTTTAATTCTGCTACATCCTTAATAGCGCTCTCGATAAAAACAGGGAAGCCTTGCTTTGGTGGTGGTATCAATCTAGATAATTTATCACCAACAAGATATGGGAAGCTCATAGCACGAGCAACGTCTCGCACCGCACCACGCGCCATCATAGTACCAAATGTCCCTATCTGAGCTACATGATCTGCTCCGTACTTGCTCCTCGCATAGTTAAGCACATCATCACGCCTATCGTCAGCGTAGTCCATGTCTATGTCTGGTGCACTAGGTCTCTCTGGGTTTAAGAATCTTTCAAAAGGTAATTTGTATGTGAGAGGATCACACTTAGTTATTCTTAATAAATATGTTACTAGTGATCCTGCCACAGAACCTCTAATATTTGTAAGTATGCCATTCTCACGCGAAAATCTAAGTAAATCATATACCACCAAGAAGTATGGCGAGTAGCCTTTGTTTTTGATGACTTCTAGCTCATAGTCTAATCTTTTTAAAACTTCTGTTGATTTTTCTTTATTCCTATCTTCTAAGCCTGCATAAGCTAGCTCGCGCAAATCTTCGTCATATGATTTCTTATACTCAATAGCAGGGAAGACCCAAGCGCCTAATTTTATTTTAAAATTTATCTGCTCAGCAATTTTGCTCGTATTCTCTACAGCTTCTCTCACGTCACTAAATGATCTAATGAATTCTTCTTTATTTAAAAAGTGAAAGTCTCCTTTAGAAAAGTTAACTTTATAATACTCACTTGCATCAATCTCACTATCTATTTGAATTAGAGTTTTGTGAGCTGGTTTGTCGTTGCTGGAGATATAATGAGTATTGTTAGTAGCTACTAATTTAATATTATTCTCTTTGGCAAAGTTAATAGTGTTCTCTCTCATTTCTTTGCCATAGTCCATATATATATGATTAGTGACTTCGAGATAATAATCAGAGTGGAATATGTTAGCATACTTGTCTAAAATATTTTTTGCTATTAGCTTGCTATCCTCATCATAAATCTTGAGATGAGTAGAGACCTCACCCCAAGGACCTCCAGAGAGGCAAATGAGTCCTGTTTTATTTAAACCCTCCTCACCCCCTAAATGCAAACCCCTTCCGCCTTCGGCACCTTCCCCATAGGAAGGACTTGAAGACGATGGGTCTAATTTAAGGGCCATCTTTGCATTTGTATTTTCATTTTCAAAAATAAAATCTTCAAAGGTAATGTGAGGGTCATCATTCTTGATATTCTTTGTGTTGGCAATAGAGGTGAGTAGCATCAAGTTCTTATATCCTATCTCATTTTTGGCTAAGAAGACTACATCATAATTCCTGCCACTCACTTTTATCTTGAGCTCGACTCCAAAGATAGGCTTAATATCTCTCTTCTCACATTCCTTTTGGAATTCTATTATGCCATACATGTTAGAAGTGTCAGTGAGAGCAAGTGAAGTATATCCATACTCGGCCGCCTTCTTAACTAGCACATCAACTTTTGGAAGTGCCCGCAGTAGTGAGTAGTGAGTGTGATTACGTAGATGGATGGTGTTCATATACTAATTATTAGTATATATTATAACATTTTTGAGTACGCTTGTCTGTCTGTTAAAAGAAATTTCCTGGTAAGTTATATACAGCTTTCCATGATCCGACAGATTGAGTCTTTATACCGTTTTTACTTAAACTAGGTACATAAGTAAAGCTCGTCCCATGAAGAGCAGATTTTTTGTCATCAATAGTTAAGACTAAAGTTGCTGCTGGGCTTATCTTTGATTTCCCGGTAGAATATCCAGCCTGTACCCCAGCTAAAACGCTTACTTCTACCATTCCTAATTTTGCAATTGGAATAAGAAGTCCAGAATAAGCAATCATTCGATTAGCATTGATTGGAGCTTCTTTGGTAGTCTCGTTTATTGTATAATCTTTATAATTAAAACTGTCTTTATTATCCCAAAAACTTTTGTAATTTGTGACCTTGGTATCTTTATTCTGTCTTAAATCTGGCCCACCATGACCGTTACTATTATTAAAAAGTGAAGTCACAAATTTTGTACCTCCGCCTAGATCATAAGTAATAGTAAAAGCTGCATGTATCGGATTATAAGGAGTAGTACTCGTATCACTAAATAAGTTTCCTTCTTTATGCAGAGATCCTCTCATTTCGGCTGCGACATCTAATTTATGCTCATAAGCTCCAAATATCCCCACTATAGCTTTTTTAACTATTGGCGTCACAGCTTGCATCGCTGTAAGTATTTCATAATTTCCCCATCCATAATTTGGAGAGCCTGCATATTTAAGACCGATCACGTCAGGCGATGTCGCGATCCTTGTCTTGTCTTCTACTTTAGTAACTTTGCCATATGCGAACTCTTTAAATTTGCACTGGGCACCCAGAAATAGTTATTATTTAGGCTAGTTCTTTTTATATCATGTACTAGCTCAGATTTTGGTCTAGCTAACTTATCAAAGTCCTGCATAAATTTAGTCTGATCTCCTAGCTTAAGTAAATCTTTCTCGTATTTAAGCAAATCATTGTTAAGACCCTTGAGACTTTTATTAAGATTAGTTACATCTATATTGCCAGTTTTGAAAGCTTTGAGTGATTCTTGTGAAAGAGTCAGATCAAGAGTGTCTGGAGCCTCAAGTGTTTGAGCGGCAATATCACCACCAAGCTTAACCTTTGGCATACAGGCTACAACACTATACAAGTTTTCTTGTAAGCTAGTATCTTGGTCAAATTTATTACACATATTCTCGGCAATACCTATCATTTCTTTGTGCGCCTTTAGAGTGTAATTTGCTTCCACCTCTTTTTGATTTTTATTTAATATTTGGTCAGCTTGCGCTTCTGCTGTTGCCTCTGCAGTTATCTGATTATCAACTTGATTGGTATCGGCCATAGCATACATAGGTAGTGCAGTGACACTTAGAATTGCAAAGACACCCTTAAGTCTATTTAAAATACTTCTATAAGGCTTTAAATCTATAATTTTATTATTTGGTTTTTCAAGATTGTTTGTAGCATCTATGGTACTAGCGTTACCAACATTATTCATATTCATAACATAATTATATCACCTTCAACTTTAATAAGTTATAGTTTTGCACAAGTATATATTTGTCTGTCTGTTTGCTTAGTTTGATATTTGTAGGACCACATTGCCTTTTTTTCTACCTGTATCAACATATCTGTGAGCGTCTACAACTTCGCTCATGGTAAAAGTCTTGTCGATTACTGCTTGATATTTACCATCTTCATATATTTTTTTAAGTAGTTCCAATTGAGCTTTACTATCAGAGGCAACATCAAATCCTTCAACAGTTATATAGACGCCACTATCATTTAAAAGATGGACACATTTCTTTTTCGAAGTTTTACCGACAGCATCAAATATAATATTAAAAGTGTCTGTCTGCATAGTAAAATCTTCTTTATCATAAAGGATAATATTTGTAGCTCCCAGATTACGAGTAAGACTGAGCCCACCTGAGCTACAGACCGTTGTGATTATTGCTCCATAATATTTTGCAATTTGTATAGCCGCACTGCCTACCGCTCCAGTCCCTCCTACTATTAGAATTTTAAGCCCCACTCTTTTACTTATCCCAGCTTTCTCCAAAAAGTATATCGCAGTCTGTCCGCCAAAAAGAATAGCGGCCGCCTCATCAAATGAAGCATTATGAGGCATTAGTATCACCGCGCTTTTCTCACCGACTGCAATATATTCTGCGTAGGTGCCGAATTTAAAGCCTGTTGTACCAAAGACACTATCGCCAGTTTTAAAATGTGTTACTTTATTACCAACACTCTCTACAATTCCCGCGAATACAGTTCCTAAGATTGGCTTTCTTGGCTTTGTAAATCCTAAGACCAGACGCATAATAATTCTCATAAATCCTTCGACTCTGAGTGCTCTCACTCTTACGTCACCGGAGTTTACAGTCGTTGAGATTATTTTGACTAATATTTCGTTATCTTTGGGTATGGGCTTTGCAACCTCCTCCATTACAAGAACCTCTGGTGGCCCATACTTTGTACAAATTATTGCTTTCATAAAATTATTATAACATGAGAAGACGGCACAGCTCCAACTTCCTTTCTCTTTTATATTTTTTGATTTCTGCTTCTCGCGTGCGAGCTTCGGACAGGCTCGGGTAAGTCTCAGAATATTTGAGAGTTACTGGCCTCCTTATCTTGGTATAATGCGCGCCAGATTTGGAGTTGTTGTGCTCGTGCATCCTCTTGCCTAAATTATTAGTGCAGCCTACATATAGGGTAGAGTCAGAGCATTGTAGGATGTAGACGTAGTGGGGCATGTAAGTATTATAACTTGAAGTTACAGAGTTTTAAGTAGTACAAGATTTCCATTTATTAGAGCATCCTTTTTCTTTCTGCTCCATTTTTTCAATTGCATTTCTCTCTGCATCGCTTCAATTCTTGAGCTGTATGTCTCAGCATAAACAATATGTACTTGATTATTTGAATTATCTTTTATAAATTTTGCAGACTTACTTGATTCTGAGTTATGCTCAGCAAGTCTTCTTTCTAGATTATTAGTCTGTCCTATATACAAATTATTTTTTGCATCTCTTAGAAAATAAACGTAATACATATACCTAAATTATACATCCCTCGACTCCCTCGACTTCGCTCGGGACAAGTACGCTCGGGACATTCGACTTATATAAATAAGCTTAGTGTGCCGTATAAGTTTTTGTGCTTTTTGGCTATAGCCATGAGCGAATTAAATGAGTCGAATGGCTGCCAGGCTTGGACTCGAACCAAGATAACATCCTTCAGAGGGATGCGTCCTACCATTAGACGATCTGGCAAAATTATCCTCCTTCGCGTAAAGCTACGGAGGATTATTAAAGCATTATAACATAAATCTTCCACTTCGTTAAGATGTGAATAAGTTTAAAATTTATATAATTTCGCATGCTATATTAATATTATCTCTTGGTGAAGAGAAGCTGGCACGGAAGAAATCTTGAGCCAGTTTTTGTTTTTGTGATATAATAAATAAAAATGCAAGCGCATAATTCTGGTAATTCCGGTTATATTTCAAAAGAAAATGAGCTTACCGCTGAGGTTGCTGACTATTTTGCATTTATTGATGAGACGGGTGACTCTAAATTTCATACAGACATTTCTATATACAATTCACCTACAGTATTTCCTGTTTCAACTGTAACAGCAGTAATTATAGAAAAAGATAATTACATAAATCTAACATTACCAGAAATGAATTTATTAAAAATGAAATATTTTAATACCTTAAATGTTGTATTGCATTCCAATGATTTAAGGAATAAGAACGGAATTTTTAAAGTGTTTCTGGACGAAAATTTGTATAACAATTTCAAACAAGATATTATTGAAGTTTTTAGAAAAAGTAACGTTCTGATTGTTTCTTCGTCAATAAATAAAATTAAATTATTGGAGAAATTTAATTTTTACAAGTCACAAGGCAGTATTTATAACCCGGGGGATCTTTATATAAAAAATATTGAGTTTATTCTTGAGAGAATTGGACATTTTAGTAGAGGTAGAAAAATTAAATTAATATTTGAAGCTCAAGGGAAAAGAGAGAATAAAAAAGTGAAAACACTGCTAAATGATATAGAGAATAATGGAACATTCTATTTTCCAAAAGACAGATTCAATCATATTGATAAAAATGTAATTTTTTATAAAAAAAGTGACCATGTTAACGGTATAGAAATTGCAGATTATTGTGTTTATCCATTTTCTAGACATTCTAAAAATAAAGACGATAAAGATAATATTCTATTTCATATTTTACTAGATAAGTTTGTGTACAAAGGTAATTATGGGAATTACGGATTAAAAGAATGGCCGTAAAAGAGAATAGCCAGATTTCTCTGGCTATTTCTCGCCTAGAAGTTACCTCTAGACCTTAATGTAAATATATCATATAATCTTAAAAAATCAAAATCTTATGTTATAATACTTCTACGCGTGAAGCTACGAAGT
>JANNCJ010000013.1:0-8539 GCA_031386485.1 bacterium | reverse complement strand
ATTATGAGGCAAGTACCGACACTTTTACCCCTGGTTATGCTAGCAAAGATTATACTATAAGTAGTCCAGATGAGAATCTGTATGTTAAAAGTAGTGTGAGATGTCTTAATCAAAGTTTGCTTAATAATCTTGAGAATAATGTAAGAGTCTATAATCCAGATGTCCCGCCAAGCAGCTTATCGTCATATGATGAAGGCGTAGTCACTACTATTAATTTTAGTCAAGCAGCAGTGCAAGCTTATAGTGGAGTACCTAATGCTTGCGTTAAATTAGAAGTCTATGCTAAGGATGATAATAATGAAAAGTTATTTGTCTCTACAGCAAGCTTGCCTTGTAATAGTCCGTCAGCCGTACAGAGAGTGCTAGTACAATACAATAATTAATTTAGGTTTTGTTATGGTATAATGAGAACATTATGATTCTAGATAATGATGTTAAATATAATATCAAGAAGAGAATAGAAAAGCTTAGAGATCATCTCGAGCAGCATAGGGTGGCCTACCATGTGTATGATAAGCCTCTTATAAGCGATGCCGAGTATGATGCGCTCATGCGTGAGCTGATTGAGCTCGAAAAGCTACATCCAGAGCATATGAGTGAGCAAAGTCCGAGCATGAGAATAGGCGGCGAGATTATAGATCACTTTAAAAAAATCAAGCATGAGCATGAACAGTGGAGCTTTGATAATGTTTTTAACTTTGAAGAGCTTAGAGGTTGGGAAAAGAGAAATTTAAAAATCTTAGAAGATTATAATATAAAAAAAATTGATTCTTATATATGCGAGCTCAAAATTGATGGCTTAAAAATAGTATTAACTTATAAAGATGGCGTCCTCTTAAATGCGGCGACTAGAGGTGATGGCGTAATAGGAGAAGATGTGACCCATAATATTAAGACTATCAAGAGTATACCATTAGTACTTAGTAGTCAAATTAATATTACAGTTATGGGAGAATGTTATATTGCTAAAAGTGAATTTGAAAAAATAAACAAGGAGATTGTAGAGAGAGGCGAAGACACATATGCCAATACGCGTAATCTAGCAGCCGGCACAGTGAGGCAGCTAGACAGTAGTATAGCTGCTAAGCGCAGACTTAAATTATTTGCCTATGATATAGATTTTGATACGAGCAACAAGAGTCTTAAAGATAAATTTGTGGATCAAGAAAGTGAGCTTAAATATCTAGAGGCCGAAGGCTTTATGGTTAACAGAGAATATAAAAAAGTTGATAGTATAGAAGACATACAAAAATATTATGAATCATTTGAAGAAAAAAGAAATAGTATGGACTATGGTGTAGACGGTGTGGTTATCAAGGTCAATAACAGATTTATATCCGATACGCTCGGCTATACTTCTAAATCCCCGAGAGGAGGAGTGGCTTATAAGTTCAAAGCTGAAGAGGTGACTACAATATTAAATGAAGTTATATTCCAAGTTGGGCGGACGGGGGCTATCACTCCGGTGGCACTACTTGATCCTGTAGAAGTGTATGGCTCTACAGTTAGTAGAGTTACTTTACATAATGAGGACGAGATAAAGAGACTAGGAGTTAAAATTAGAGATACTGTGATAATACGTAAAGCTGGCGACGTTATTCCCGAAATAATAAAAGTTGTCGAGGGTATACGAACTGGAAGAGAGATAGAAATAATTTATCCGACTAAATGCCCTTCATGCAATAGTAAATTAGAAAGAAAAATGGTTGGTAAAGAGCTCGGTGTTAAGCTATATTGTATTAATGAGAATTGTGAAGCTAAGAAAGTAGAAAAGTATATACACTTTGTCAGCAAAAAAGCTATGAATATCGAAGGACTCGGAGATAAGATAGTCGAGGAGTTCTTATCTCTTAATCTGATCACAGACTATGCGAGTATCTATAAGCTTAGGACAGAAGATATAATGCATAGAGAAGGGTACGGAGAGAAGAGCGCGGCTAATATTGTAGCAAATATAAATAAAAGTCGTGAGGTAGAGCTGCATAGATTAGTATTTGCTCTCGGCATATCCCAAGTAGGTGAGGTAGCAAGTAGGTCGCTCGCTATGCATTTTAAAAGTCTAGATAATATTATTACTGCAAGTTATGATGAGCTTATAAGCGTGTCTGACTTTGGTGGCGTGATGGCAGATAACATAATAAACTACTTTAGGAACAAGTCTAATCTGGATGAGCTTAACTTACTATTAAAAGAAATTAATATTAAAGAAGTAATAAGTGACACAATAAGTGATAAATTAAACAATAAAATATTTGTAATTACAGGCACCCTAAGTAGGGAGAGAGTATATTTTGAAAATTTAATTAATATAAATAGTGGTAAAGTATCTGGCTCATTATCTAAAAACACAAACTATTTGTTAGCTGGTGACAATGCGGGATCTAAGATGAGTAAAGCAGAAACTCTCGGAGTAAAAGTGATAAACGAACAAGAATTCGAGAAGCTTTTGACTTAGATTTTAATATGATATAATACACTTATGATAACAGTAGAAGAAGTCAAAAATCTAGAGAGGCTATCCAGGATAAATCTCAGTGATGCAGAAAGAGAAAAGTATGCAGTGGAGATGAGCGATATTATGGATTATATTAATGAGATCAAAGATCTAAATGTCGCTGAGTCCATGCCAGAGTATACACATAGCAACGTATTTAGAGATGATATTAATGTGAATAGTGAGGGGCATAGAGTCAAAGCGCTTAAGAATGCTCCAGACACACTCGGCGATTATTATAAAGTCTCACAAGTCATAAAGCAATAATATGAAAAGCTTAATAAAACAAATTAATAGTGACATCGTTAGTGGTGTACGTAGCATAGAAGACATTGTGAATTCATCTTTAGACAAAATGAAAGTAAGAGAGGAGAGCGTGCATGCCATGATAGAGATTTATGACAAAGAATATGTTGAGGAGGAGATAAAGAGGGCAAATGAGATGTTGTTAAATGGGACTTCGACTTTAATCACTGGCTTACCAATAGTAATCAAAGATAATCTGACAAATCAAGGTAGGTTAGCGAGTGCAGGCTCACAGATACTTTCTAATTACGTCTCCACTTATGATGCGACAGTAGTAGCAAGGCTTAAAAAGGCAGGAGCAATTATTATAGGGAGATCTAATATGGATGAGTTTGCTATGGGTAGCTCGACTGAGAACAGCTCATATCATATGACTTATAATCCGCTTAATACTGCTTATGTGTGCGGTGGCTCATCGGGCGGCTCAGCAGCGGTAGTCGGCTATGGTGGAGTGCCTGTCTCACTCGGCTCAGATACTGGTGGAAGTGTGAGGCAGCCTGCGGCCTTCTCTGGAGTTGTTGGCCTTAAGCCTACATATGGCTCCGTCTCTAGGTACGGCCTTATTGCTATGGGGTCATCTCTTGATGTCGTGGGTCCCTTCGCAGAGACGGTCGAGGATGTCAAAATTATTTATGATATTATAAAAGGTGAAGACAGTAAAGATGCCACAGTCACAAGCGAAGAAGAGAACAATAAGAATAAAAAAGAAAATAAAAAGATTATTGGCGTACCACTTAGCTTTATAAATCAAGATGGTGTCGATAGTAAAGTTAGAGACAATTTTAACACTACTCTTAAAGTCTTAGAAGCTAAAGGTTATGAGATTAGAAATATAGAGATACCAAATATTGAGAAAGCACTGTCAGTCTATTATATATTGATGTTCGCCGAGGTCAGCTCTAACTTGGCGAGATTTGACGGCGTGCGTTATGGACAAAGCGTCAAAGGAGAAACTCCGAACGAATCTATGACACTAAGTCGGACTTCAGGTTTTGGTCCTGAGCCATTACGCAGATCATTACTTGGGACTTATGTTTTGTCTTCTGGTTATTATGATGCGTATTATTATAAAGCTATGCAAGCGAGAGATGAGCTTAAGCGTAATTTTGCTAAAGTCTTAGAAGAAGTAGACTATATCGCTACACCAACATCACCCATATTACCCTGGAAGCCAGGAGAGAAAGCAGATCCTCTCAGCATGTATCTCGCAGACATATTCACAGTGCCAGCTAATATTGTCGGAGTACCTGGTATTAGTATACCCTGTGGTGATGCGGGCGATAATCTCAAGTACAGCATACAGTTTTTAACATATTGGAATAATGAGGAGAAGCTGTTTACAATTGGCTATGATTTAGAGTAGAAATGCTTTATAATGATTAGAGTGCAATCGCTTAATTTAGATTTTGTATTTGATAAGGTGTATGATTTTATGCTTAGCATAAAGTACTTTTGGTATTTTACTTTACTTAATCAAAGTGAAGAAGAGTATTTGCTTCGTATTAAAGATATGCCTTGGGATGGTCTCCGCGATAGACAAGGCTGGCTGAGTATTAAGAGCAACGCAGATCAAATTGTCCAAAATGCTAAAGAGGAAATACCAATAATCTATAACCCTAATAACAATTATGGAGATACTGGTGTAGAGCAATTAAATGTGGGTAATGATATAGCTTCACACTATACATTTGAGGATAAAGTTAGAAGTTTTTTTGGTTTTGGTATCAAGGATAGTGATAAAGATGGTCTTCCTGATTCTTACGAGACGGCTAAGGGTTATAACAAAATATCCAGCGACACTGATAGCGATGGGCTAAGTGACATGGACGAGATAAAGCTTGGGACTAACCCAGTTGGAGCCGATACTGATGCTGACGGAGTCATAGATGGACGTGATTATTATCCTATGGACAAAAGTATAAGTGTTAGTGAGAATGATATAGACTCTGATGCTGATGGGGTTGGAGATGCTGTCGAGAAATATCTAGGTAGTAACCATCTATCATCTGACACAGATATTGATGGTGCGCCAGACTCTTATGATGCTAGTATTTTAGGTGATGGACAATCTTACTTTGGACTTCCAGATCTAGCTCATATCACCACACCCTCACTTAGTCTTGAGATCAAGAATAGCTTTTTGCTATTTGTAGGTCAGATACTCGGAGTGCTTTATATACTAATTATACCAATATTTATTTATGTTATGTATAATTGGTATAAGCAGATTAAGAGTGATGTAGACCATTATGAACATCTTTTTCATAATGCTTTTGGTTATGACGAAGTTAATCTTTCATCTCATTCTGATTCTGATCATGCCAAGATAGATGATATGCTAACAGTGCTAAGTGACCACAAGAAAAGCTTACTAGTCTCAGATGCAGAGAATTCACTCCATCATGAAGCTAGAGTTGTAGAGGTTGCAAGTGAGATAAACGAAGAGAAAAATGATTTTAAAGTAGTCTGGGATAAGATTGAGCTTGCTGCTAACTCAGAAGTTGAGGATGAGAGGAAGATGGCGATAATGCAAGCTGATAATCTTCTTGACGATTTGTTAATCAAGCGTGGTTATATGGGGCAAAGCATGGGTGATAGACTAAGTCAAGCTAATTTTAAAACAATAGACATTGCCTGGGATGTACATAAGCTGCGTAATAGAGTAGCGCATGGAGATACGAGTGTGAGTCTAAGCGATAGAGAAGCGCGTAATGCTATACTTATGTACGAAGTTGTGTTTAAGGATTTGAATATTCTCTAATTTTGTGTTATAATGTTTTGACAATGCAACCCCTTCCGGCCTCTGGCCACCTTCCCCAAGGGAAAGACCTGGATCCTGAGTCTGCATTTAGTCCTTCCTATGGGGAAGGTGGCGTAGCCGGAAGGGGTAGTTTGATAAATATAGCGGGATAGAGTAGAGGTAACTCACGAGGCTCATAACCTCGGGACATTGGTTCGATTCCAATTCCCGCAACAAGTAAGCAACATGTCGATATAGCTCAGTTGGTTAGAGCATAGCACTCATAAAGCTAAGGTCGGTGGTTCGATCCCACCTATCGACACAAAATAATACGTAATTATATTGACAATGTAAAGCTATTCTTTCATTTGCTATATAATTTTTATTGTGCTAGTATACTTTCATAATAGTATATTTATTCTATTATCTAATTTATGAAAATTTTTAAAGTAATTTTATCAATAATTATCATACTTAATCTAGCCACTTTATCTCTAGCAGAAGAAGTAAATAATTTAAATTCTAGCATTTATATAATAAATGAAGATACGCTAAGCTTAGAGAAGAATATAGAAGAACAGAAAATTTTAACCAGAAATAAATTTGTAAACAAAATTGAGAATCTAAAATCAATTAAGAAAAGTAAGTTATCAACTAATAAATCAGAATTTGATAATGCTAATTTTTTAAATGAGTACAATGAATTAAAAGCAATTAACAAAGAGTTACAAACAGAATTTGAAAATGGTATCAGGTCAAAGTATAAAAATATAAAAAATCAAAATTTGGAAGGAGTGAGCCTAATGTCGCTCCAAGAATTTTATATTCCAAATGATAGCAAGCTATCAGACCAGTGGTATATACAGAGAATACTTGAAACGGACGGTGATTATTTTAAAAATGCAAATTCAAAACTTAGTATCAAGCCTATAGTCGCAGTTATCGACGCAGGTGTTGACTTTAACCACGAAGATATGAGAGGCGTTATGTGGAGTAGTGTAGAGTGTGTTAATGAGAAGAATGTAAAGATTGGTAGATGCGACGGTGGCTACGACTATGTTAATAATGATAAAGATGTATACCCAGATGACAACTCTAATCACGGCACTAATGTCGCGAGCTTGATTGCTGCTAGTACTGATAATGGCCGGGGTCTCGCTTCACTTTCTAAAGGCAATGTGCAGATCATGTCGCTACGTGTCGCTGATAATGGATATTTAGAAACTGAGAATGCGGTCAAAGCCATCTATTTTGCTGTTAACAATGGCGCTAAGATAATTAATATGTCTTTTGCTGGCCCAACCTATTCTAATAATTTCTTAGATGCTGTCAAATATGCCGACGATCATGGAGTAATCATAGTTGCTGCTGCTGGTAATTATGGTCTTAACTTAGATATGGATAAAGTCTATCCAGCGAGCTATGATTATAAGAATATAATAACTGTGGGTGCCACAGATGAGAGTGGTAGCATTACTTCTTGGAGTAATTATGGCAAAGCGGTTGATGTCTTAGCACCAGGAAGTAGGATAGCTGCAGCTTCTATTGCTAACAATTATAACTTTGTATACGGTACATCCTTCTCGGCCCCAATAGTTACATCGTACCTTATTAACAAATTAGAAAGTGGTAAAGGGTTTAGACAAAATTCTGATCAGATACTGAGCAGTCTACCAAAGTTGCAAATATTTAAAGGTAAAACCAAAGATGGTAGCATCTTAGCTGCAGGAAGTGCTATAGCAGACATTAAGGCTTCTGAGCAGACTGATATCAAAGGTTATATTTATGACAAGACTAAGTTAAAACTCTCTGGAGTGCAAGTAAATACTCTCTCGGCTCCGATTCTAAATAGTCCTGGTAGCTCTCTATCACCTGGCCCCACGCTCAGCCTAACTAATACTGTTAACTTATCTTGGAATCATGTCTCAGGAGCAGCAACGTATGGGGTGTATTTAAGAAATGTGACCACGGGTCAGCTTGTTTTAGATTGCTCACAATGTACAGCTAATAATTATTATACCTTCAACCATAACTTTGTTCCGGGTAATCAATACAGATGGAACATGTACTCCTTTAACTCTGCTGGTAACTACTCTGCGATTTCTTCTACATATTATTTTACTGTAGCTAGTACATTAACTTATACGCCGCCAACCACACTTTATACTGGCTCGACTGTTGCCTTTGGTCCGACTCTAACAGGGAGCCAAGTTAACTTATCTTGGTCACCGGTAACAGGAGTAACATATTATAATATTAATGTCACCAACATTACGACAGGAGTTACTAATAATTTTACAGCCGCTGGGACTAACTCTAATTTTAATGTCGTAGCCAGCAATAAGTATAGATGGTCAGTAAGAAGCTTAATGCCATCTGGATTTTATACTGCCTACAGTTCTGAGTATTATTTCCAAATGCAAGGCATCATTAATACAGCTCCTTCTGTGCCGTCAGTCTCAGGCATTGGGTCGGGTAAGGCCTTATCTGCTTATAACTTTAGCGCGCTCTCGAGAGATGGTGAGAATGAGCAGATTAGATATGAAGTTATGTGGGATCAGAATAGTAATGTTACTAGTTTGTTTGGATATTATGCTTCTAATCTCACGGCTAATATATCTGGTATCTATAATAATCCAGGTACTTATTGTCTTAAAGTTAGAGCGATTGATACGAGTGCTAATGTCTCAGCCTATTCGACTTGTCACAATGTAACAATAGCATCTGCGACTACGCCTCCGCCTGTAACCACACCCACTCTCACATTCCCAAGTATATCTACTCAAGTCAACGGCACTCCATTTAACATTTCTCTCACTACTGTTAACATTCCACTAGGCTCTACCATCACTCTCACCCCAAGCATGGGTAATATCACCCCTAGCTCTATCATTACTACTGGTAACACTACTAATGTATCTCTCACTATCAAGTCAGCTAACACACTCAGTATACAAGCTAAATACAATAATAGCTTAGTCGGTACTTCTAATACCTTC
>JANNCJ010000008.1:0-3133 GCA_031386485.1 bacterium | reverse complement strand
ACTTCTCCTTTCTTAATCTCAAAACTCATACTATGCAGTACCTCTTTACCATCCTTATAACTCTTCTTTAAATTTGTAACTTTGATCGCGGACATAATAAATACTATTTGATCTCCCCTATATAATCCATTTTACCAATCTCGACACCTTTCATTCTGATAATGGCATAGGCTATTACGAGATGGAAATTTGCATTTTGTAATATAAATTTCTCCGCATAATTATTAGCGGACCAGCTCATGCCGGCCGGCATCCAAGGCAAAGTTATATTTTTTGTCTCTAGATCTTTAATCTCGCTCGGATCAATAGTTAAGACAAATTCTCTGGTCATGTATATGCGTTTCAAAAGGTCGCCAAGAGTGGTCTCATTGTCTTCATACTTTGGGACTTGATTATTGCTTAATCTAGCGAGCCCTCCCTTTACATTATCGGTAAGAATTTGTATTTGTTTTACGAAAGGGAACATGTCCTCGGTTAATCTTGCATTCATAATTTCATCTTCGCTACATTTGCCTGCCTCTACATGGGCCGCTGCCTTCTTGATTATAGTCTCAGCGCTATCGAGTGTCCTGCTTAAAACTTTATAAATATATTCTTCTTTACTTTGCATATTATTGATTTATATACACTATTATAGCATTTATGCCACTAACTTACCAACTACCTCCACCCCCTCCACCGCCACCACCGCCAGAAAAGCCTCCTCCAGATGATCCTCCGCCTCGACTACCAGGTGCTGAGCTCGCGATAAAGTAGCTATTGTTAAAATCTCCAAGCGAACTAGCCAGTGCCATAGCGCTAAAGTTGCCATCAGACGCACCTATATACCAAGATGGCGGTGTCAAATATATACCGTCAAACTCCTTTGCCCAGATGTCAGCAACGCCAAGTGTCATTGCATAAGGCAAGAGCTTTTCAAATACTTCAGGCCTTGACTCTGGCGCATTAGCAAATATGAGTCTATCCTTTTCCGCTATTTTCATATACTCTTTGAGACCAAGTATTTTCTCTTTGGCTTCTACTCCCTTGACAGTTTTAGCTGGACTAAAAAAATAAAAAATACTTATAATTAGCCCAGACAATAATAATCCTACTAATACATAAGAAATATTTGGATCTGTACCTGACAGCCCGTATATTTCAGGTAGAAAAATTAGAGTAAAGATAAAAAATAGAATGAGAAAAGTGGAAGAAATAATTGAAGCAAGGTTTTGTCCATATCTAGCTCTTCCTAAATTCTTATAGTATCCTTCGCTTATAAGATCTGTGAGAGCTGGATCAGTGATAGAATTAACGCTTTTATAAAATGTATTCTTAAGATCAGATAACTTCACTGTATCACCATTCATAAATAGCGCATTCAGCAAATTTGTGTCAGACTCATTTAGCTCACCCTGATTATCTTTTAATTTAATAAGCTCATAATCTTTATTTGTAAATATTCCAAGAGTTTTTGTCTCAATTTCACCGATCTTCAAATACCCTTTCGTAGCTAAATATATGATTTCAGCGGAGAACTTGTTAGGATCTATTTGCTCATCTAGAATAGCCGACACTTCAAGTGGAGTCAGATTGTCTGGCACATCATACTCTGCCACTATGACATTAGTCTCCCTCTCATCTCTACCATTCTTACGCCAATATCTATAAGAAAATATAAATGCTATTAGAGGCAAAATAATAGCTACAGCATAAGGTAAATATTTATAAAATATATCAAATATATTATCTGCTAAAGTATAAGGATCTACTATCCCCTTAGTAAATCCTACAGCTACAGTGAGCCCCTCACCTGCCGCAAGAAGTGATGGCGTCTCAAATCCATATGGAGTATAAGACTGAGTATCTTCTAAGCATCTATTAGTAGATCCCTTAATACCATAGTAGCATGTGGACTGCGAAGCAACTGCGCCGTTTGGGATAGTTACATGAGAGCTTGCTCTAAGTATTGGCATAGTCCATTCATTACCAGTTACATTCCAATATATCTCATCAATATCCTCTAGCTGAGACACGGCCTTACTCGCAGTATAGCTTATTATATATGTTTTCTCTCCGCTAAAAGTGGTATTAGGATCGCCTATTTTAATCCTGATATTTTTACCTGCTTTCTCATCAGTAAAAATATAACTATTACCCATCTCATCTCTTACACTTATATTATCAATATCCATCTTACGCTTCTCAGCTGAGTATGGATATATGTCTCTGTATATACCATGCTTAGTTATGCCACCTGAGCTATATACAATTAACTCTCTTACATTTATAGAGTTATCTGTGTTCACAATAATCTCAGCGTCAAATAACTTTATATTTTCACCTGTAATAAATTGAGCAAAGCTCTGCACCCTCAAAGCTCCCACGCTCAATGCTAATAACAAAAAATAAAAAAATAATTTTTTCATTTTTAGAATTTAACTTCTACTACATTCTTAGCTTCCTCATTATCAAGCTCAAAGTACTCAGCTGCGGTAAAGCCCATAGCATTAGCTATAATATTACTTGGGAATGAGTCAACTTTGATATTAAGCTCTCTCACATTACCGTTGTAGAATCTGCGAGCGGCTTGCAAGGTCTCCTCAGTCTCAGATAGCTTATTCTGAAGATCTAAGAAATTCTGATTGGCTTTAAGGTCTGGATAGGCCTCAGATAAGGCGAAGACACTCTTGAGCGCAGACGCTAAACCCATCTCTGTCTCACCTTTACTTACTGGTGTAGTAGCACTCATGGCTAAATTGCGCGCTTTGACTACAGCCTCGAATACTCCCTCCTCATGTGTAGCATAACCCTTAACTGTACTCACTAGATTAGGAATAAGATCATATCTCCTCTTAAGTTGTACATCAATACCAGACCAAGCCTCTTTGACCTTTACTGTTAACTGCACAAAGCTGTTATAAGTCATGGCTATCCACACTCCAAGTATAACTACTGCACCGATGATAATGTATATTATTTGCATATTTGTTTATATTTATTTTTGAATTTTATCCATAATTATTATATCATAATTTATGTTATCTTCATAAACCCCCTCAAATGCTTTATACTTTAATCATGAGTATGCATCCTTTTAAGGTGGGGTACATATTCATACAAATTATTAAAGTAAATAAAATAAACTCATGAA
>JANNCJ010000088.1:0-8159 GCA_031386485.1 bacterium | reverse complement strand
TAGAGCTCGGGCCTGTCTTATAATCCTTATCGATACGAGCCAAAATTTGTAAGACATTATTATAGACCTCCGTATCTTTAGGATTAGTTACAAGTGGAGTATAATAGGCTCTCATATTTTGAGACACATCATAGGCATAAGTGATATTAAGCGGCATCTCTCTCACATTTATAATATTACTATTATTATAACCTCCTTCTTCTGTATAAAGTCTGACAGCCTTTAAGTCGACCAGATTATTAAGTGAAGCCTTATACAGCTTAGTAATGTCAACTTCGTTAACTGACTCTAGATTTGAGCTGATACCATTAGAGGCATAGCTTAGATTAGTGTTCCAGCTAAATAAATTATTCCTATCAAAATCATAATTACCAAATGTATAATTATTATAACTAACTACAGGGGCAGCTTTGATAGTCGGCGCTAGATAGCTAAGATAATTATCAGAGTAAGATGGTCTACCCTTGTCTAGCTTAACTCCGAGAGTCACCTTCTCCACATTGTCTGCTTTAATTTTGGATTCACTATTTACTGTTAATGTTAGGTCACAGGAGTAGAGGTATTCACTCCCTGGATTAGCAAAGCTACCTACTTGGCAACTCTCTGAAGTATAACTACTTCCACTCATCCAGACCGCACCGTAGGCATAGTATAGATATTTATTGGAGTATTTACTAAGGTCTTGCACATAAGTCTTAGTCTCTCTTATTTTATACTCATCTATATTATTTGGCATACTAAGATTACCCTCGGCGACTTCGAATAGCTCGTCGAGTGCCTCGGGACTTAGCTCTCTATCAGTCTCATACTTAATGATAGCAAATAGATATTTTACAAATATCTCCTTCCTACAATTTTTGTTAAGCGTTAGATCTGTTATGAGATTACACTTGAGATATGGCATAAATGAAGTGTCGATCAACATGTCTCTCACTACAAGATCAGAATAAGTAAATGGAATTGTGCTTATCTCATTGTATGACTCTTTACTAATGAGCTTATCTGAGCCAAATAGACTGGCTATCTTCTTCTGTTTATACACATATCCAAGCAGAACTTTGTCTTGCGTGTCAAATGCTCCATATACTGCACTATTAAGAACCGTATCTGTGAGTGACACTGTCTTAATACCACTTATATTATTTTTATAGTCAAGCTCACCTGTTATGAATTTAGTATTATTTATTTTTACGTTATTATTTAATTTTAATCTAAGACTAAATCTTAAGTCCTGCGTATATCTTAAGTTTAAAGGATAACTATTTATTACAGACTTTGACATTATCTCAGCATTAGACATATCATAATAAATAATGTTATTATCTATTATAGCACTTGATGTAGGTACATTAAATGGAGAGCCAAAACTATCATAATTAGTCTCCAACGCAACATCTGAATTACTGTATGAGTAATTAGGATCCATTTCTAACACTAGGTATCTCTTGGTTGAAGTACTGAATAACTCTGAAGATTTATATGTAATGGTGTATAATACACAAGGTGTATTACCACATAAATTAGTTAATGCATTTTCAGAAGTCTTCTGCTTCCATGCTCTCTCATACACATCAGAATTCTTAGACACTCTAAGCTTACCTTCATAGACCTTATACATCTCCTCGAGAGCAAGAGCGGATAATTTGATATTATGCTTAATATATAAGTATGAGGCGATAAATTTTATAGTTTCTTTCTTGCTACAATCTGTACTAGTCGAGTTAGCACAAATATCTTTAACATACTTATTGGATTCGAGCGCTAGCTTAATAAGTGCTACTACTTTGTTCTCAGAATTTAGCTTAGCATTACTTAGCTCTACATATGATGCTTCACTTATATATGGCACCTCAAGTATCATCTTCTGCTCACTAGCACTTAAAGTTCTACTTGCTGTTAATTTAGATACATCATAGGTAGAGGTTGATTTGTTTGTCTTTACTTTGTATACTTCTTTGATTTTCTCTCCTCCTATATCATAAGTGTAATCAATTACTGATTTACCACTCGCTGATCTCTTAAGCGTATTTGCTTTATCCCACTCATAATTATTAATTCCATCCCTAGTCACATTACCATTAAGGTCATATAGCATCTTTGTGGTACCGATTACTGACGCTGCGTGCGGATTATTGTACTCACTACCATCATAAGTGTAGTTAAGTGAGTCAGCACTTAGAATATTACCGATAGAGTTGTAACTTATATTACTCTTAGCACTTACCCCATTAGTTAGTCTCTCACTTGTAATTAATCTATTAAGTGCATCATACTCATACTTACTTGTTATCTCTGTTGCAGTAGCGCTGTTAAGATTATTTGGCCCTACTAACTCTTTATTCTCTACAATTGATCCGGATAAATTATATTTTAGATCTTGAGTAAATAGTAAGTTAGCATCACAATTGCCAGCTCCAACTTTAATAGCACTCAGCCTCGGTAATACTTGTCCGCCATTTACGCTTGAGTATGTATAACAAGTATTAACATTATTACCTTGTATTAGCTTACTGATGGTGCCATCAATATTATATACTGCATCACTTACAATACTTGTGCTACTAGCTACTCCATTAATATAATTAACAAGAGTTGCAGTCTTCTGCTTACCATTCTTGTCATATGAATAATTAATCAAGGTATTATCAGGTAATGTTATTCTAACTTGCTCTCCTAAATCATTATAATAATAATTAGTTGCGTAGGATTTGTTATCGATATTTTTGACATCATCTTTTATACTGCCTGATTTATTGTATTCATAATTCTGCGTATAATCTTGATTTGAAATACTACAGAGCTTACCCACTCCACTTGCACATGAGTCATACTTGTATATAGTAGTATTATCCAGAGTCTCCTTAATAGGTCGCTTAAGCTTATCATATTCATAGCTAGCAATGTTACCTGATGGATCTGTCTTACTTATGAGGTCCCCATCATTATTGTAAGCGTATGTATATACAGCGAATTTGTTATCACTCTCTGCGTGTAAGTCTTCTTGTCTTATTAATCTCCCCTCACTATCATATGAGAAATTCCTAACATTTAAAAATGAGTCCGTAAGCTTAATCAGATTCCCCGTGACATCAAAGGTATATTTGGTATTGGTGACTTCTCCATTATTATACTCAGTAACTCCTATCAATTTACCACTTAGGTTATAAGTGTAAGTCTTCTTGTGTCCACTCTCACTGTTGTCACTTACAGTTTTGGACCTCACGCCGTACGAAGTGTAGCTTATATAATCACCTTGCTTAACTGATATAACTCTACCTAAATCATCATAACTGTAATAAGTATTGTGTTTAGGATCTAGTGCTCCCAATTGACCATTAGTGTCATATGGATAGGTTACAAGCTCTACTTGTCCTAAGTTGTTATAAACAATATCAACTGTCTTAGCTGAGCTACCAGTATCAGTTGTTACCTTTCTAATTTGTCTACCATAACTATCATAGTAACTTTCTTCTGTCTTATATATTACTCCGTTACTATATATATTTTGCACCTCCTTAATACCATTTGTATTGTAAGTTGTACTTTTGGTTAATATTAATTTGTTTGTATCGTCTCTAGGCGATGTGCTATTTATACTTTTTATATTACCAAATCCATCATACACAGTATTTGTAATTTTACCATTTGTATCTGTCTCACTTATCTTAGCACCACTTACTTTGTCATAAGTAAATGTAACAACTTGATTAAGAGTATTAATTACTTTAATCGGATTATAATTATTATCATATTCGTACCTGGTAATCGCACCCGCGTTATCTATGGCGCTACTTATAAACCCTAATGAGTTGTAAGAATAAGTATTCTTGATATAACTATTTTCATTCGAATAATTACGATCCTCGCTAATTAGACCTTTCTCAACATATCCAAATGGTAACTCATCATATAAATATATTTTCTTATCTAAGAATTTGCCATTAATGTCATAGCTCTCTTCGGACAGAAGTTTCTGAGGGCGCTTATTATTATAGACACTTTTGGTTAACACATAATCATTGCCAATATCTTCGTAATTCCCGGTTACACTATTCCACTTTACCTCTCCATAATTCTCAACTTTCTTTGGAAGCCTCGAAGCAAGATCATAATCATATGAGACAGCACTGCTTATGACATTGCCTGCTTTGTCATACTCTGATCTGACTTCTGATTTAATATATTTATATATTTGTCCATCCCAAGAGTAGACTCCGTATATCCTATAAGTATCCATATACTTTACACCTTTTATATATACAATTTCTCTGTATGACTTGCCAATATTATGCAAAGAGTCACCCTTTTCTAGAGTTGACGCGTCATCACCATCTCCCAGGTGGAAATATTTTACTACTTTCTTGTTCCCATTTTCAATTGTTACATTTGCAAATCCAGCAAATCGTCTATCAAATATATTATTCTTATCATAAAACATTTTACCATTCTCAAAATTATACTTTGTCGTATCAATAAGATTTTTGTTGGTCTCTACTTTCTTTATCTCAGTTGCAGTAATAATATTAATTGGAAGCTTAGGGTTATTCATATTTACTGACCCAGTGTAAGAGATTTTAGATTCCCCGCCGACCCCGCTTTTAACCCCAATTAATGTATCTCTTTTTATATTTATCTGAGAATCATCTAGTATATAATTATCAGTTTTATAATTCGAATTGTATCCACTAAAAGAATAACCATAGTCAACAAAATATCCAGGTAATGATATATTGCTAGATTTAACAAATGTCTTGCCTGTGTTTATATACACTTCTACAAAACTTCCTGTGGGGGCATAATATGTCTGGCCAGCTGTAGCATAAAACTGCGAAGATTTGTAGGCTCTCACTATATCTGTTCGCCCGTCACTATTAATATCAACATATCTTACACCATTGTCTATTTTGACATTCTGATTACCCGAAGCTGTTACTAAATCTTCAAATGGTATCTTCATATTAAGCTCTGGGAAAGTGTTCCAACCATTACCATAATTAAGATACACGTATCTGCCATTTACACTCGGATTAGTAGAAGATGAATAATTCTTAATTATGTCTGGGAGACCGTCAGCGTTAAAATCTGAATTAATCTCTTTAAGATCAACTGCTGGTGAAGTCGTGGTACTTATTACAAATGCATTACCAATATTACTATATATGCTGCCTCCCTGATAAACATCTGTAAGTCCGTCACCGTTAATGTCTATTGTTGTCGCTGTCATCTCTTTCCACCAAGCAGATTGATATGGAGTACGTGCGGTCTCAGTCAACTTATAAGTTGCTACGCTAGTATCTACAAAATTCCCATCTTTGTTTATCTTTACTGTCGCATTAGTATCTTGTTTATAACCCAAATATGTATATGTATATCCATTACGATACATGTCTATATTGTAATCACCATTAATATCAATAAGTAAATATCTGTTATCACTATTATCAATATTTAGATTATCAATCTTAGCATCACCAGTATAATCAATTAGCGCAGTATTATCTGGCAAAGATTTGAATGTGAGTGAGCTATTGTAATCTTCACCTTTGCCATATGAGAACTTGGTACTAGGAATACTACTCCACACTCCATCAGTCCCTATGCGTGACTCTGTGATATCTGAGAGTAATGATCTTAATGCATTCTGACCAACACTATAAGATAAATCAAGCTTGGCAACTTCACTATTATTATTATATACACGAATTGCTTTAATCCTATCTGTCATCTCTACTCTAAAGCCTGATCTATAGCTTACTTCGCTATCAGCCCTCACCTCTCTCTCAAAAGTTATCCTATTATCATATGCGCCATCCTTGCGTACAGTGTATATTATTTCTTTTGGATAGACATAATTATTCTTTTTTTCATAATAATATTTAACTTTATTACCGAGCTGATTACGCACCTCAGTTAGATAATACTTTTGGACTTTGTCCCCTTCCGAAAGCCTAGAGTCTAAAGCTTGGCCAAATGTATAAGTGTTGCCAGACCTATCTTGAAGAATGAATATATTATTGCTGAGCGTATATATTTGGAATGACCCGTCGTCTATCTTTTGCACATATTGATTTGTAGTGCCTGACTTAAGTATAAGCTCACCGCCCAAGCTAGATACAAAATCATTATTTGTATAAATTCGATTGACTCCATACTTTGCTGTCCTCTCTATATATGGGAGTGCTAGATTCCAACCATAACCCACTATTGAGTTATCAGTGTTCTGAGAATTATAAGAGAGATTAATATTTGGCTCCATTCCTAGCAATCCTTTTGGCAATGTAAATGGGTATGAATATGTAAAGGCTCCCGTAGACTCGTCTACGCCACTACTTCCGATCGATTTAAGTCTGTTTGCTTTTGTACCTACTGACTCGAGTGAATTGCTGATATCGCTCGCTATGGGTGAAGTGCTAGCTGCAACAGCTGTCATTGGGCCAAATATAATTGCGCATTGACAACCAAGTAATATTACAGCTATTATTTTATAAAAATTAATCTGATGACTAGACTTATAAACTTGCATTAATTTGATACTAACATATTCTAAGATTATGTGCAAGTTGTCACATTTTGAAACAAAGTCAAGCTCAGACTTTGTCAATATTAACTTTATATGCTATAAATTATAGAGATAATATAAAATCATATGGCAAGCGATAATTACAAGCCTGGGCTCAAGCGTGATGTAGACAAGAAGCTGGTGAGCGAGCTGGGGGATTTGGATAAGATTAGATTTACAACTGATGGATATGACAAGATAGCAGACGGGTGGGACAAGACTAGGCAGAATCTCTGGCCAGAGCTAGAAGAAGAAATAATCAAATATATAAGGCCTGATACAAAAATACTAGATCTCGGATGTGGTAATGGGCGCCTCTTACCACTGGTGCAAAAGCTAAATAGTGAGGAATATAATATCAAATATTTAGGTCTTGACCCCTCACAAGAATTAATCAAAATTGCCAAAAATAGATATGAGAATAGCAATTATCATAATGTAGAATTTGATACTTGCAATGGGCTTGATCTCAAAGATCATAAAGACGGGAGCTTTGACCAAATTATTAGCATAGCTGTGCTACATCATATACCCCCCGCATTAATACATAATTGGCTCATTGAGGCATATAGAGTGACTAAGTCTGGGAGCGTGTCAATATACTCGACTTGGAATCTAGGCGAGAGCAGATATGACCTTAACGAAAATGGCGATGCGGTGATCGGATTCGTACATACTCCTAATACTAGATATGTGCATTATTATAATTATGATGAGCTGCGAGCTGCATTTACTGCTGCCGGATATGAAGTGATAGAAATAAAAGATATAAAAAGAGAAAGTGGTATGAGTAATACTATTATAATAGTTAAGAAGTAGGGCTGTACCCCGCGAAACTTTATAAAAGGTGGGGATGCTCAATTTATCAGAGGCTGAAGAAGAAAGTAAAATGATCGGCAATGATATTAATCCATTAATAATTATAAGAGATAAAATGCCATATCCTATTACTATATTCCCTAAATAGTAAGATAGTAAAAAGGGTCCCCGCATCCGCAGTGACCCCTTTTCTACTATTCTTATAATATCACAGAGAATAATTAAAAGCAAGTAAGTTAAGATAACACAAAACCCCCGCACCATATGGT
This sequence comes from bacterium, assembly GCA_031386485.1. Taxonomy (GTDB): domain Bacteria; phylum Patescibacteriota; class Minisyncoccia; order Phycocordibacterales; family UBA5272; genus JAUPVO01. The sequence goes on along the minus strand of JANNCJ010000088.1, from coordinate 512 downwards.
GTAGGGGTTTTGTTCGTATTTACATACTGTATTTAGTTGCAATCAATAATTAATTAAACCATTCAGACTTTGATATACCAGACTGAGTAATTATCGAGCTCATTATACGACCAATTCTTAACTCCGTTTGGCATAACTTAAAACTATATGCTAGTAACTCCAAAATCAAATACAGAATATGGAGATGGTACAAGCGAGCCTCCGGTAAGATCGCTCCACATCTTCTCATACTCACTCTCACTAAGCTGATTAAGAGCGTATGGTCTTGCGGATGACTTCTTAACAGACTCTACATAACCCTCGACAGCATCTAAGAGCTCAAACATCGCGACTTTCGGATCATTTGCACTCACAACAATATTAAACTCTAAGGCTACAGCATACCACACATCATTTTCTTTAAAAATAATTCTCCTGTAGCTACCCTTTTGTATTGTGTTTTTGAATTTTGTTCCCATATATACAGTATATCACAAACTTATATAACACAAAACCCCCGCACCATATGGTGT
>JANNCJ010000059.1:0-3599 GCA_031386485.1 bacterium | reverse complement strand
CCCCACCAGACTTTGCATTTCTGCCCCCCCATGATATTATTAAGTTATTAATATATTTAAATTAATTATGAAAAAATTACTCAGCTTCTTCTTATTATCTTTACTTACTATAACTTCTCTTAACTTATCTTATGCTCAGATGACAGGAGATACTGACGACTTAGACTCATCATGTATTAATCTCTCTAATAACATGAGATTTAGATCTAGAGACGCTAATACTAATAATTAAGTCTCAGATCTACAAGACTTCTTAATAAGTGAGGGATATATGACAGGCAACACTACTGGATACTTTGGCCTAGCTACTCAGAAAGCTGTCAGATCATTCCAAAAGAATAACAATCTAATCTCGAGTGGTATAGTCGCTGCTATCACAAGAGCTAAGATAAAGAGTGTGAGTTGTGCTGCGCCCACTAGTGAGCTTAAGCTAGAAAGTACTTATCTAAATAAGTCACTAGGATTTCAGATTAATTATCCCAAAGTCTTAGCAGTTTTTGATGAGAAAAAGTCTGATTCAATGATGGATCTTGCTGCATGCAATAAACAAGAATGGGAATATAATGAATCGATAAGTCAAAACTTCTCCGAAGTATCCTTTGGTCCAAAGTGTTCTAAGTCAGGTGGATATATTCTCAGCGTGAGCGTTCATAAAGATAAAAGTGCAAAAGACATAATCAATGATATTGGTATGCAATTCAAAGACAGGAAAGTCAGTAGCCAAAATATAACTTTAGATGGGAAATCAGCTCAGCTTGTAACAGTTACAACAAATGAATTAAAGGACTGGAAATCTCAAGTTGTAATATATGATGATGGTGCGAATAGAATAATTACGATCGGTGGTGGCGGGGATAAATTCCAAGCGCTATTTACACAATTCTATAAAAGTTTTATATTTATTAGATAGTGCTTCTATTTAAAATTCCAACCCCATACTACGCGTTCCTCCTCCACTAAAGTTACGGGGGACAAGAAAGCTACTTATGGCACAGCCCTACTTCGTCCTGTACCGTATGGTACAGGACTTCGCGGGACACAGCAAAAATCTAAAAATGTTCAAAAACAATAACAAATAAGATATCTGCTTAAGCTAGATACTTAATATAATTATCTTTAGTGATAACTGAGATCTTAGAGTCAGGATATTCTGTGTCCCAGTCTCCTAGTGCGATGCTTGCTTTACTATACTTCCATTTACATTCAAAAGCTTTATGGCCGTTATATTCTTCTATTATATCTATCTCATTTTTATTCTGATATGATCTGTAGAAGTAGTATCTCGGGTGAGTCTTTCTCTCATATTCATTTTTCTTTACTCTCTCCATAAAGCAAAAATTCTCCCACACACTACCAATGTCTATTCGTTTATCTATGTTTGTAAAGTCACCCATCAAGGCATTCCTGATGCCTAGGTCATAAAAGTAGTATTTGGGCTTAAACTTTAAACTCTGGCTAAGCTTATTTGCAAAAGGTAATACTTTTTTTATTACAAAAGTCTTTTCTAATAAATCTAAATATCTATCTACAGTTTTTTGATTTAGTCCTACGTCAGAAGCTAGTTTGCTAGACGATATCGGCTGACCTATATATTGTGCCAAAAGCTTTATGAGATGTAAAAGCTTAGAAGGTGACTGTATCTGCTCTAAAGCAAAAATGTCCTTTAGTAGATATCCATCTATTAACTCTTGTAGTCTGCTTTCCTTTTCGAAGTTAGATTTAGCATTATATACTTGAGGGTATAAGCCATAAATTAGAATAGAGTTAAGCTTGTCATCGAGTACATGCCTAGGGAAGTTTTTGGCAAGCTCTAAGGTCGCAAATGGGTACAGCGTAATCACTTCACGTCTACCCACTAGAGGCTCACCGATTTTATTTGCCAAGTCAAATGAGCTTGATCCTGTTGCAATTACTATTAGATCAGGCCTATTGTCAACTATAATTTTTAAAGCCTTACCAATATTTGGCACATTTTGAGCTTCGTCAATAACATATACATGTAGACCTTCTAAGCGAGAAAGAATTTTTTCTGTGTCATTAGATCCTAATATGCTTTGAGTAGTTATATTGTCACCAGAGTCGAGCAAGGTAAGTAGTTTTGGCACACTCTCAAGATACTCTTGTACTAGAGTAGTTTTGCCTGATCTTCTTGGCCCGTATATGACTAATACTTGACCAGCTTTGACCAGCTTTTTTATTTCGTACGATCTCTCTATATGTTTGCTCATATGTTTGTTATTGGTATATAAATATAAGTATAGCAGATACGCAAATTTTGTCAAATATGAGTAGTCTGACTACTCATATTTTATGAGATATTTATAGCAATGATCATTATAAAAAATTACAAACTCAAATTTGGCTCAGCGCGGAGGAGATTGATGTTATTGGTCGGTGGGTGTCCGAGCTGCATGCGGCGCAGGCAAGCGATAGCTATCATGAGAGCATTATCAGTGCTCATTTCTCTCTCACCTAAGTATAGATTCTTATCTTCACCCGCACATAGTGTCTCGAGACTTTTTCTGATATGATTATTAGCAGAGACACCGCCCCCTACTATTAAGTTTTTGCTATTGTAGAGATACATGGCTTCTCTCACTTTTTTGACCAGCACATCTGTTACCGCATTCTCAAACTCCATACAAAAGAGCTCTTTCTCATCTTCATCAATTTTATATTTTTCTATTTTTGTTAGTACACTTGTTTTAAGTCCAGAGAATGAGAAATTAAGATCCCCTGAGCTAAGCATTGGTCTTGGTAAGCGGAGCTCTTCGCGTATCAGCTCATTACTTTTTCTCCCAAGCTCAGCCCTCTTACTTATCTCAGGCCCACCAGGATAATCGTAGCCGAGCATGCGAGCCACTTTGTCAAAGGCTTCACCTATAGCATCATCCTGAGTAACTCCTATCTTTTTATAATCCATTTCGCCTGATATATGTATGAGCTCAGTGTGGCCTCCCGAGATTAAGAGCGCAGTCGAGCTGCTCACTGGATAATTAATTTTGAGCTTATTATCTCCATTTTTTGATGTGAGCGCCGCATATATATGACCCTCCATGTGATTGATTGGGTAGACTGGTATACCATAGTTAAGATGTAGCCTCTTAGCTTCCTCCACGCCAACCCATAAGGCTGGTGATAATCCGGGGCCATTAGTCACTGCTATGGCATCTATCTTTTGTATGTCGCCATCCCTGATTATTTTTTCGAGTAGTATGGGGAGATTCTTAATATGCTCTCGCTTAGCCATATGAGGGTAGACTCCGCCATACGTGCGGTGTAGCTCTATCTGAGAGAGTACATAATTCTCCTCGACATCAATTATGTTATTATTTAGATTACCTCTTATCACGCTGACTGCTGTCTCGTCGCAGCTTGTTTCTATTGCTAAAATTCTCATAGTATTCATTAGTTCTTGTATTATCTAAAGACTTATTCTCGCGCTTGATATTTCATATTATTATACCAATAACCCCCTCTATCACCTAATCTCTCCTGTTAATAATAAGAAGAGTTTAGAATACTCTATACTTTAAATATATGATATCATATATACTGCAACTAGTAAAACAGTTGCAGTAGTCACTGCAAGAAGAAGT
>JANNCJ010000058.1:0-1957 GCA_031386485.1 bacterium | reverse complement strand
ATATATACATTTTGTTATGTATATATTGTAACATGGGAGTTATTTACGGACAAGGTTATTAATTCTGTTTTCGTATCAAAATATGAATCGGGCAAGAAATAAGTAATGTGCGTTCTTCCTACCATAGTATTCTGCCAATCTATAGGAAATTTTTTAAAAAGATTTTTGTATTTACTTAGTGGTACAAATCTCTCCACTATTATGTTGTGCTCTATAATTAACTCATTTCTTTTTTGTATATCTTTTGGAGACAGTATAGCAAGCCAACCCTCAGCTACTTGTTCACCATGAAAAGAAAGTAAGCGACTGTTTTTATGTCTTATAAGTTCATTACTAATTAAAGATAATAAATTCTCTTTGCCTTCGTAAATTTCAATCTCTTTAATTTGTTTTTTGTCACCGTCTCCATTTTTGAGCCTATCTTCAATAGTACATATATACGTCTTACGCCTCTCTCCATATACCACATCCACTATACCCCTCTTCGTGAGTCTCCTTAGTGAATCAAGTACGCTTGTGTGAGATATCTTAGTATGCATTTCTATCTCATGTAGTGCTTTGGGTACATGGTCTAATGCATTAACTATTTTGACTTCATTCTTGGTGAGCCCCAGGATTTTACTTATTGCGACTTTCATACTTATGAATTAAGTATATCATAATAGTCGTAAAGAACAACTTTGCATTATTCACTATGTTAATCTTATATTACAGCAACTTTTGGAGATAGGCATGAAAGCAGCTTTGGTAAAAATACTAATGTTCCTGACTCTTGTGCTAAGTGTTATTTCAGCTATTTTGGCGCTTTTTGCTCTTTTTTTTGGACTGTTTGTGATGTTTAAGATCGTTATGTCTCTGCCTGAAGTGCCCATACTTCCTTGTGGCACAATGAGCGAAACCTTTAGATATGTATTCTTGAATACCCGAAGCTGGTTTACGGCACTCATCATGGTCGGAGTCTACTTGTGGTTACTGGCACCAATCTTCGTAGACTATAGGAGTAAGAGATACTCAAAATTTACCTTTTGGATAGGTCTTATGCCTCTTTACATTGCATTAGGAATTCTACTCCTTAACATCTTCGTGGGATTGGAGTTGTTTAGATGTGAGCTGATACTTTGAGGATGCCTTCGGCATGACCCCTTCTAAAATATTGAAGGGGTCTATTTATCTAACCATCTTGTTTTCGTTTTTCCCACAAAAACAAAAAGCCTTATATTATAAGGCTTATTATTGTATTTTTATAAGTAATTTGATTTGGTTTTAATTTGACCCTTTAAGATAATTCAGCATTGTCTCAGCATCTGAGACCTCAAATGGATCTGTCTCGCAGTTATCGGAGAAGCCGGGCTCGATGAAGACATTCTTGATCTCACCGTTATCAACATACATAGAGTATCTCCAAGATCTGTCACCAAATCCTAAATTATTCTTAGCGACAAGTGCGCCCATAGCTTTGGTGAATTCGCCGTTACCATCTGGAAGCATAAAGATATTTTTGAGTCCCAGATTCTTAGCCCACTGATACATCACAAATGCATCATTAACTGAGACGCAGATAATAGTGTCGACTCCGAGCGCTTTAAACTCTTCTGCCTTAGCATCATAGCCTGGGGCATGTGTCGATGAGCAAGTAGGAGTAAATGCTCCCGGGAGAGAAAATACCACCACTTTCTTATCATTAAAAATTTCACCACTTGCAAGGTCTTTCCATTCGAATGGATTATCCCCACCAAGCGCGTCATTACGCACTCTAGTTTTAAATATTACCTCAGGCACCCTTGTTCCAATTAAATTTTCTTTGATCATATATATGTATTATACCAATAACCCCCTCTATCACCTAATCTCTCCTGTTAATAATAAGAAGAGTTTAGAATACTCTATACTTTAAATATATGATATCATATATACTGCAACTAGTAAAACAGTTGCAGTAGTCACTGCAAGAAGAAGT
>JANNCJ010000048.1:0-43043 GCA_031386485.1 bacterium | reverse complement strand
TATATATATATATATATATATTATAATTAAAATGTAAATACTAATAATTAATTAAAATATAAATATATGTTAGATGCGATTGGAGGAGTGCAAAAAGTGCCCAAAGTTGAAAAAGCGGTAATGCCAGAAAAGTTAGTTCAGATAGGCAACAAGTTATTAGAGATTCAAGAATTCCCTGTTGGCGCTAAGGTTTTATCTAAGGATGAATATTGGCAAGGGGTTAAAAGTACAAAAATAGAGTTTACATTCGAAGGGTATGATGTTTTGATTGAGTGTAAGTATTGGCATGACTATGATCCTACTGAAATGGCTAAAAGTGTTGATTTTAAAATAGACGGGGTAAAATATACGGCTTCCAATAAGAGGGCTGTAACTTTAAATCTATTAAAAATAGCTATGCCTGTTGTACTTAAAAATTATTCTGAAGCAAAATTAAATAAAGAAATGGCTGGTGCTCTTAATGTCGAGCTAAGTCAGGTTAAAGGACTTGAGGAGGAGTATAATGATGCGACAGCGAAGTATTACGATAAATTTAGCTTGTTGCAGCAAAATGACATTTATACTAAAGACCACCTCAAAACACTGGCAGCGAGAGTTGCGGACAATGAAATTCTTTCAGAAGAAGTGACAAACTCTATGTTAGCGACATTTTTAATGGAAGCCTCCGCGCGTAAAAATGGGGTTATTACAAAAGCGCTAATTGATACCTCAGAATTTATACCAAGAGAATTAAAAGATAAGATACAATATCCAAAATCAGCCGAGGAGCCAGCACGCGATTTGATTCTGAAAGCCTTGAATGCTGAGCGTGTCGGAACTGCAGAAGTTCAGAATGGGTCAAATTTAAGACATTTTACATATTACGAAAGATATAGATTTACGTTGGGCGAGGATGTATTTGAGATGTGGGTACTGGATAAAGCGTTTCTATCGAACAAAAGATGGGCTTTGGTTTACGTTAAAGATGAAAAATCAATTACAAATTTGTATAGAAATCTGTCTTACGGTTATGCATAGCGATTATTAATTTTGCAAATTGTTGACCCTGTAGCTCTCCTTATGCTGAGTTATTCTTCACCAAGAGATTGTATAAAGACTTATGGGTTTTAGTTTTCTAGTATATCCACCACCTCTTCTAACTCTTCAAACGAGATTATACCGTCGAGGAGCTTGACTATGCCGTCTTCGCGCATAGTGGGTATCATTTGTTTACGAGCCACTTCTTTGATTTCTCTTTCTGAGCCCTTGATACTTACTTCTTCGATACTTTTATCCATTACTATACCCTCATAGATACCGATACGACCTTTATAACCCTTTACACAATGCATACAACCATCCCCATTAGCTTTGAATATGGTATATGAGTTACGAGCTACGTATTTGGTCATCTTGTTATCAGAGAGCATGTCACCGAGCACGTTGGTTATTAATTTACTTTCCCTTTCGTCACTCACAGACTCTATTTTACAATAAGTGCAGAGCTTACGACAAAGTCTCTGCGCTATAATTAGAGACAAAGATGAACCAAGAGTTTTGGTATCAACGCCAAGAGATATTAATCTTGGTATGGTACCAGCCGCGGAGTTAGTATGCAAGGTTGAGAGTACGATATGACCTGTGAGCGCCGCTTGTGAGGCTACTTTGGCCGTATCCTCATCACGAATCTCTCCCACCATAATAATATCCGGATCTTGACGTAGGGCAGCACGAAGACCGGTTAAGAAAGTATAATCTTGCTTTAGATTAACTTGTGTTTGTATAATACCGGGCATATGATATTCTATCGGGTCCTCTATGGTTAGTATTTTAACTTCAGGGGTGTAAGACTTTTTAAGACAAGAGTAGAGAGTAGTCGACTTGCCTGACCCAGTCGGACCCGTAGTAAGTATCATGCCAAAAGGCTTACGGAGCGCGGTGTCCAGCTTATCTAAGATCACACTATTCATGCCGAGTGCAGCGATATCTACGTTGGCATCAGACGGGTTAAGAAGTCTCATAACAAAGCTCTCGCCATAAGCCCCAGGGACAAGAGAGACACGCATCTCGATATTAACGCCATTATAATCAATAGTAAATCTACCGTCTTGGGCTCTCGCTTGATTTGAAATCTTAAGGCCAGAAAGAATTTTAAATCTGCTAGCTATTAAGCTGTATATTTTATTATCAACTTTAAATATATCAACCAAGTTACCGTCTATTCTGTACCTTACTCTAACTAATTTCTCCTCAGGCTCAAGATGTATGTCGCTCGCTTTAAATTTAATAGCTCCGGCCATGATAATTTCCACCAACCTTGATATTTTCTCCCTCTTCTCATTAGCGACCACATCCTCGACCAGAGTATGCACCGAGTCTAGGGTTTCTATTTTAGAAGTTAAGATATTAATATTTTCGTTACTTATGTCGACTATGCCTTTAAGGAGCACACTAGACCCGTCTACATCAGCATATCTTTTATAAATATGGTCAAGAGAAGTTTTAGAAGCTATATATAAGAGTGGTCTATCATTCTCTTTTATATAAGATTTTAAATACTCTACCGTACCCTCATCACTTGGATTTAAGAGGGCAATATGTAAGATTTTGTCGCTAATTTTAAATGGAGCCAAGTTATATTTCTTTGCGCTATTTAGATCAATCTTCATAAGTGCCGCCATCTCGGGCGTATGTATACGCAGGTCAATATATGGGAGACCGCTTTGATCTGAGAGATACATAGCCCGCCGCTCATCATCATCTGTCCCGAGGTCAGCGAGTTTTTGTTTTATTTTTACATCTACAACATCATCTATTATCATGTATTTATTATATCTTGATTATAACAAAATAAAACAGAAAGAAGATAAAGTTATACATCTTCACATATAGCTCACAATATGTTATTATGTATGAAGCAGATACGGGCCTCACCCCCTGCCCCCTCTCCCAAAGAGAGGGGAGACTAGCAACTAGAAACCCATAACTAGTAACTAGAGATGGTGGCTATAGTGTAGCGGTTAGCACTAGAGTTTGTGGAACTCTCAGCCCGGGTTCAAATCCCGGTAGCCACACAAGTAACAAAATCATGAACAATGTTCAGGCTTTTGTGATTAGCTGAAGTTGTTGTATAATATGTTTATGAAAATATTTCGTATTATAGTTCCAGTTTCAAATATTTCGGCTGCCCAGAATTTCTATGAAACCTTATTTGGTTTTGAAGGGACAAGAGTCTCACCTGGGCGTCACTATTTTGATTGTGACGGAACTACTTTTGCTTGCTTTGACGCGCTCGCTGATGGAGATGAATTAATTTCAAAACCAAATCCTGAATATATTTATATTTCAACAGATGAGTTAGAAGATGTTTTTAAACGAGCTAAAATACTAAATGTAGAGAATCTTTCGGAGATTGAAACCCAGCCATGGGGCGAAAAATCCTTTTACTTTAATGATCCTTTTGAAAACCCTTTGTGTTTTGTTGATTCAAAAACAATATTTTCGGGTAAGTAATATTTTATGGAATTATCTACAACAGGACCAAATAAAAGATTTGAAGACATAAAACACATTGATGAAAATGGTGTTGAGTTTTGGTCCGCCAGAGAGATGTTTCCTTTGTTTGGATATTCAACGTGGCAAGCATTTGATGATGTGGTTGCTCGTGCCATAAAATCGGCTGTGAATGCTGGCCAGATTGCAGAAAACCATTTTAGTCAGTTGACTAAAATGGTTGAAGTGGGGCCTAATACTAAAAGGCAGGTTAAGAAGCGGCAGAGCACCAAGCAGTATTTGAGAACAATAAAAGCCTAGAAGAATTTTAAATGAAGATTGTGGAAATTTATTATTTTGTGTTAGAGTTTAATTATGAAAAAAATTATTATTTTTGATATGGACGGTGTTATTGTAGATTCTTTGAATCTTGCTAGAGATGAGGTATTAAGACTTTTTCCAGGGATGACAGAGGATTATTTTAAAGATATGCACAATGAGAATTTTCACGAAGCACTTGTCAAAGCCAGACTTGCTTACCCCCAAAGAAAGGAATCAGAAGATGAAAAGATCATTCGTAGAAAGTTGTATTCAGAGAAAAAGTTAAACGCCTTAATTTTTCCAGGAGTTATTAATCTATTAGAAAACCTTAAAAAGAAGGGGTATATTTTAATTCTCAACACCTCAGCGTCTAATGATGATACTGTTCCAATTTTACATAAAGCTAAAATAGCAAGATTTTTTGATTTTATTGGGACTTCAGAGATTTCAAAAAATAAAACAGAAAAGTTTAAGCTTATTCAAGAAAAATATGGGACTAGCAAAGATGATGTCTTGTTTATCACTGACTCTCTTGGGGACGTAAGGGAGGCGAAAGAAGTGGGTATAAAAACTATCGCAGTAACCTGGGGAGTGCATAACAAGGATGATTTTAAAAATAGTAAGAGCGAGAATCTGATAGCAATTACTGAGTCTGTGCTTGAGCTAGAGAGCGTCATTGAGCTGAATACAATCTAATAACTTTACAAGCATTAAAAATCAGAACAAAGCGCTTTTGCTTCTTCCGTGTTAATTAAGTAATTTCAGGCAATTTATGGAAAATGGTTTACTGATATACCCTTGTAAGATAAGGATATATTATCTGTTTCAAACATTTGCTTTTTTCTGAGCAAAAAGTTATAATAGTAATATTAGACCTGTTTACATAAACTCAAACCATGAAAAAAATATTTAAAAGGAAACTCGAAGACAGAATAAAACCACTACTGTTTAAGGGGAAGGCAATTTTAATTTTTGGCCCAAGGCAGGCAGGCAAAACCACTCTTGCTAAAAAGATTGTAGAAGAATACGGAGAAAAAGGTCTTTATCTTAACTGTGAGCTGATGGACGTCAGGTCTGCAATGCAAGAGGGTAGGCCCGAGCTTCTTAAAAATTTAATAGGCAATAAGAAAATTGTAGTTTTAGACGAAGCTCAGACAGTAATGAATATAGGTTTTATTTTAAAAGTTTTTATAGACACATATAAAGATGTGCAAATAATAGCCACAGGATCATCTTCTTTTGATCTGGCAAATAAAATCAATGAGCCGCTAACAGGAAGGTCATTTGAATTCACTTTATACCCACTTTCTACAGAAGAGATAGAGCTTACGACACCAACAAAAGATAAATTTTTTGAACTATTAAGGTTAGGTAATTATCCGAGTGTGGTAGCAGAAAACGATAAAGATTTAGCAATAAACATACTTCGTAACATAACGACTAATTATCTGTACAAAGATATTTATATTTTTGAAAATATTAAAAATCCCACAATTTTTGAAAATTTACTCAAGCTCCTCGCACATCAAATAGGTCAAATGGTTTCTGTAAATGAATTATCTAAAACTCTTGGAATAAGTAGGCTTACCGTAGACAAGTATTTAAGACTATTAGAACAGTCATATGTTATCAAAAGAGTAAATTCGTTTAATACAAATCAGCGTAACGAATTAAAAAAATCATTTAAAATATATTTTATTGATCTTGGCGTTCGTAACGCTGTCATTGATTCTTTTGGCCTAGTAGAAGATAGAGCAGATAAAGGTTTTCTTTTTGAAAATTATATTTTTATGGAGCTTCTAAAAAGAGAGTCGCTGGACTTCTGGGCAACAAAAATATATTTCTGGAGAACAAAAGAACAGATAGAAGTAGATTTTGTTTTGAATAAAAATGAGGAGATAAAAGCTTATGAATGTAAGTGGAGTAACCAGGAAGTTGTTTTTAACAAATTCCTGGCTCTCTATAGCAAAGCAAAAACAAAAGTTATTAGTATGCCAGAATACTGCGTAAATTATAAAGATATCTTTGGTTTCAGATAATTTTTAAATCCGCTAAAAACTTCATAGATTTCTTCATTTAGTGTTTAAGTAACGTAGATAAATTACCCATGACACTTTATGCTAAACTTAGTTCTAACATCCTCCACGACGGCACACCACTTCGTCCCGCACCATACGGTGCAGGACTGCGCGGTGCACGCGCTAAGAAGACACAGCAAAACTAAAACCAAACAAGAGAGACATTTCATTTTCGTTATTTTAATGAGTTAATAATTAAAAATTTACCCTATTTTTAAGCCTTACATTATAAGGTTATAATAAGAAAAACAGACTATTGCGTTTTTTTCCGCAATAGTCTATAATAGTAGATATGGTAATTTTTGAGAGGACAATAGAGAAAAATATTAGGGAGCTTCTTTTTAGAGGTAAAGCTATTTTAGTATTTGGGCCAAGGCAAGCAGGAAAAACCACTCTCGCTAAAAAGCTTGTAAAAGATTATGGTGGAGATGGGGAGTATTTTAACTGTGAAAGTATCGAGGTTAGGAATAATTTTATTCTTGGTGACCCAAAGCCGCTTCACCAAATGTTCAAAAATAAAAAAATTGTGGTCCTTGACGAAGCTCAGACTATACAAAACATTGGAGCTATATTAAAACTTTATCTCGACACATATAAGGATGTACAAATTATCGCCACAGGTTCATCTTCTTTTGATCTCGCAAATAAAATTAATGAGCCTCTGACCGGGAGATCATTTGAATTTACTTTATACCCACTCAGTCTAGAAGAAGTTAGAGGCAGTAAAGAAATAAAAAAAGAGGATATCAGTGAAATGCTAAGGAGCGGCCAATATCCTGAAGTGGTGCGAGAAAGTAATGTAATGGTCAAAACTCAGATTTTAAAAAATATAGCCACGAATTATTTGTATAAAGATATTTATATTTATGAATCAATACGCAATCCTCAAATCTTTGAGGATGTTATTAGGATGCTAGCATTTCAAATAGGTCAAATAGTCTCTATAAATGAAATCGCCCAAGCAGTAGGCATAAGCCGTGACAGTGTACAGAAATATCTAAAACTTTTAGAGCAAGCATACATAATTAAAAAAATTGGATCTTACTCTAGAAATGGAAGGAATGAACTGAAAAAGTCTTTTAAAATATTTTTTCTTGACCTGGGAATCAGGAATGCCATAGTCGACAACTTTGACTTGGTTGAAAATAGAAAAGATAAAGGAGCGCTGTTTGAAAATTTTGTGTTTCTTGAAATACTTAAAAAATCGAACTTAGAAAATCTCCCAAGCAAAGTTTATTTCTGGAGAACTGACACAAAGCTAGAGATTGATTTTATCGAACATAAAAATGATAAAATAGTAGCGACTGAATGCAAATGGAAAAAGGAAGATGTATCTTTTAAGCAGTTTTTAAAGTTATACCCAGAGTCAGCTACCAGAGTGTTGTCTATAGAAGATTTTATTGATCCAAGTATTAATGTCTAGTGTGTCAGTCTTGAAAAAAGCGAAATTTGATTTAGTTTTGATTATGTAGCGTAGTATTATTTATGCTATACTTAATTATAATATCCCGTTCGACGGGACACAAGCAATATGGATGGTAATTTTTCTCCTCAACCAGCAACAAGCAATAGTGTTCCAAGTTTTAATCTACTTGATAATGTTAGAGCAGCAGTCGTAGAGACCAAATTTGAAGTTGCTAATGTTAATGGATTAACAGTATATAAAAGCAGCTTCAAACTAGGACAATTAGGAAGATTCGAGTGCAGTTTATTTTTTGAAGAGTTAAAGAATATGACTGGGACGTATAATTTTGGCTTTGGATTAAAAGGGGAGAGACACGTGACACCTTTATTAGGCTTACATGAAGATGAGCAAAAAGAGTTCGGCACGAGAACAGAAAATGCCTTTTTAGAATTTGCAAGACTACATCCGAATGCTAGAGTTGAAGTAGGTGGCACAGACGCAAGATATAGCATAGGTGAATACGAGAAATTTTCTGGATTGCTAAAATCTGAATACTCTAAATTGGTTGGTGAATCAGTGGAAGGTGTGGATGGACTTAAAGTAGAATTTGCAAAAGAATTCGTTACGATTACGAAAGGAGGCGAATCTAAACAGTTTTATTTAGATAAAGATTTTGATGAGTTAGTATATATACTTAAAAGAGACAGTGGGCCAATGGACAAAATCAGACACTTTATATTAAACATAGTTTCAAGTAGCAAATCTACAACCGAAAATAAAATGTATCAAAGAACATTACTCTATTACGAGTTCTTAAAGGAAAAATTTGGAAGTGCAGTAGAAAAAGTAAAAAGTGAGGCTGAAGGTAAGAAAAGAAAATATATATTCGAAAAGGACGAGAAGGGTTATTATTTTATGGTAGACATGAGTAAAATTGCTGCAAAGTCTTTATGATAAAATTAAAATATGAAAAGAGAAAAATTAACCAAGCAGCAAATAGAAGAAGCTGATTATGAGGTGCAAAAAATAATGACAGCACTTCTCACTGAGAGAGATATTCTAAAAAAGAAAATACTTAAGGATGAGATAGCAAATTTACTCGCTCATAAGAATATACACTATTCAAATCATGATATAGTCAAACATCATTTTTTACTTAAATATTTAGATGATTATGGTGAGATGAGTAAAGATAACAAGTTATATTTTCTTAGTATTGTTACGAAGGGTTTGTTGTTTGTGTCCGCTGATAGCTTTGTATTATTGCTTGAATTTTATTTTAAAAATATTGAAGAAGAAGATGGCAAAATAAGAGAAAGTACAAGAAGAGCATTTAATAATCTTCGCCTTAACTTTTCTCGAAGTTTTAAACAAGATTTCAGAAACCCAAATAAAATGATAGAAGCAGGAGAGGTCGAGCCAGAAAGAAAAGATATTTTAGAAAGACTCGTGGTTCTGCTTAAAAAATATGAACTAAGCAATAAAAGAAGACTTTATTTAGATAGAATGCCGGCATCAATTTACAAAACCCTTTGCCTTCTCTATGAAGAATTTAGCACAAGAGGTTTTATGACAGAAGAGATTGTATGGCTATTCAAAAATAAAGGAATGCAGTATAAAACACCAAAAAGAATCTTTGATTTTGATTTTTACTCGTAAAACTCTTTCTTCTTGTACCACAAGTACAAGAATATTGACATATTTTTGTACTTGGAGTATAATAAAAAGGTAAAATGCTAGTAAAAAGACAAATTAAAATAGGTGATTACATAGAAAAAGGTAAAGTGCTTATTGTCTATGGGCCAAGACAAGTGGGTAAAACTACTATAATTAATAGCTATCTTGCTAATTTTAAAGGTAAATATAGAGTCTATATAGGAGACAGTCTAACAGCACAAGAGATATTCTCTTCACAAAGATTAGAAAAACTAAAAGAGTATGTCGAAGGTCTCGACTTACTCTTTATAGACGAAGCTCAGAACATCAAAAATATAGGGATAAATCTAAAGTTAATTATAGATAATTATAAGGATTTGCAAATTATTGTAACCGGCTCATCTTCATTTGAACTTGCCGGGCAAATAGGCGAGCCCCTTATGGGACGCAATATACTACTCAATCTCTACCCACTAACTGACAAAGAAATAAGAGAGTCGCAATACTTTGACCCACAGTCGCACCTTGATTACACTCTCCGATTTGGTTCTTATCCTGAGGTTGTTACAAAGATTAGTGTAGAAGATAAAATAATTAAAATAAAATCTCTCACCGATTCCTTTTTACTTAAAGACATATTAAAATTTGATAATTTAAAAAAACCAGAATTATTAATCAATTTATTAAAGACCCTGGCATATCAGCTAGGCAGTGAAGTCAGTATAAACAAAATAAGCCAAGAGCTAGGAACTACAAGCAAGACCATAGAGAGATACATTGACTTACTTATGCAGTCTTTTGTTATATTTAGACTTAAAAGTTACAGTAATAATGCTAGAGGTGAGATCACCAAGAAAAGTAAATTCTATTTTTATGACGTTGGCATCAGGAATGCTCTAATCAACGATTTTAGTGAGATTAATATCGGTACTCATAAAGTGGCAAGGAGAGATGTGGGTGCATTGTTTGAGAATTATTTTATAGTAGAAAAGCTAAAAGCTAATTCATACAAAAATAATTTTAAGCAGGCGTACTTTTGGCGTAATGTTGATGGTAAAGAGATTGATTATTTAGAAAAGTGGAATACTGAGGTGGAAGCTTTTGAGATCACAACAGGAAATATAAAAAGAAAAAAGAACCCCAAAATCTTTATTCAAAATAACAAAAATCTAAATATTGCTTTTAAAGTAGTAACCACAGAGAATTATAGAGAGAGTCTTACTTCTTCCTAAATACAGCTTTAAACAAAAAATAAATCCCACATTGCTGTGAGATTTATTTTGTAACAGAGGAATGCGTTACCACAATCTTGTTTCCATTTTATTGGAGGAATACATCGTATCCACAACTTAAGTTGTGGAAAGCTACCGAGGGCAGCCTTGTCAATATATCCTTAAGCTAATTATATCAAAACTCAACATAAAGTCAAGCAAAATATGTTATCATATACAAATGATATTTTTGGATGAAAGTGGCGACGAAGGGACAATGGAAAATTCTTCAACAGAGTTTTTTGTAGTTAGTATTGTTGGAGCTGACGCTATATCACTTAAAAATGATTACTTCTTAATAAAAGAGAAATTAGGAATAACGAAAAAAGACTATAAATGGAACTCGTTAAAAAAATCACAGAAAGAAATATTTTATAAAATTGCTGGGGATGTTAGCTATAGGGTTAACGTCGGGTATGTAGATAAAAGCAAATATATAAATGACAAAAAAATGTATTTTGATTTGTCGATATTTGTGTTTGGTGAAGTACAAAATGGCGATACAGTCGTGTATACCGGAGATCATTTAGGTAAAATGTTTGATAAAGTTAGAAGGCTTTATAAAAAAAAGAATATAAAAATATCGTTTAGAGAAGCGAGAACAGATGAGGTTTATGGAGTTAGTATAGCGGATTTGTGGGCGGGGTACATACATTATTTATTGAAAAATAAAATTAAAATACCTAAATATAAAAATATAAAAGTGAGGGAATTTAGGAAGAGTTAATTTTTTTGGGTTATTAACTTTATCGCCCGCAAAATATCTTTGTAAATAAAGACTTATCTGGTGAGAAAGTGTAAAATTTTGGGTTGGTTTTGAATTAAGACATAAATTGATATAATATAACCATGAGCAACATAAAAGAATACGACCTCAGATCTTTTCCCGAAATGTGGGATGAAGAGTTGAGTAAACCCGCTTATTTGATAATTAAAGCCAGAAAACTCTAGAAATGATATAATGTCTTATGGCTTTAAAGGAAATCAAAAAACCAATTATTGATAAAAAGAATCTCAGGGAGATTGCTTTAGAAGAATCAAAAGAAGATTCAAATTCTTTTGAAATTGATAACGCTATTGTGAATTATGGAATTTTTGAAGGCGGGACTTATCTTGAAATTAAAATTAATGAAAGTGTCATCAATAAAATATCTTTTCAACTTTCAAAAGTGGGTGAGATTAGCTCGTCAGATGTTAGCTTTGATAACATTAATCTAACTGGGACAGTTTTTTCAAAAAGCTATTTTTTACGTTGCACTTTTTCTAAATGCAGATTACAAGGGACACAGTTTGGAGATGCTACAGTGAAAGATGTATCGGTACAAACTTCAAAATGTGCAGATGTTTCATTTAGATTTGGAAAGTTAAAAAATGTTCATTTCTCAGAATGTGATCTCTCGGATGCTGATTTTCTAGGGTCAAGTTTAGAAAATGTCACTTTTGAAAATTGTATTTTAAAAAATACACAGTTCTCTCAAACGTCATTTAAAAATGTAAGCTTTAGGGGCTCTCAGATAGAGGGCATAGCCATAGATAAAGAATCTTATACAAGCTTAACTGTAAACACTGGACAAGCTATCTATCTTGCTTCATTGCTTGGGTTAAATGTTGAAGATTAGGTAAATGGTGAATGTTTTGTATTATATTAAATTACTCTCCAAAATAACCTTATAAATTGGTACTATTTGGAGAAGCGTAGAGAAAAATTTGTTTTCGCTACACATCTCAGCTTATGCTATAATTAGTTTATGAAAATTGAGCAAGTGAGCATGAGGGATTACACTTCGCTTAGGGTGGGCGGGGAGTGTGTGATGGTGAGAGTCGCTAGCACTGAGGAGTTACTTGACGTATTGGAGTATATTAAAATAAATAATAAAAAGATTTTTATTTTAGGGCAGGGTACCAATTCTTTCTTTTCTAATAATATTAAGGAATTACTTGTGGTAAAAATTGAAATGAAAGGTATAGAAATAGTCCCGCACCAGACGGTGCAGGATGAGGGAGAAGAAGGCGTTATTATTAAAGCTTATGCTGGTGAGACCTGGGACGACGTGGTCAAGTATACAGTAGAGAGAGGGTGGTGGGGAATAGAGAATTTGTCATGGGTGCCCGGCGCCGTAGGCGCCGGGCCAGTGCAGAATATCGGAGCATATGGGGTAGAGATATGCGACACTCTTGTGAGCGTAGAAGTTTTAAATAGAGAAAGTAATCAAATAGAGATATTAGAGAATAAAGAATGCGAATTCTCTTATCGAGATTCAATTTTCAAAAAGTCTAACCCAGTAGGTGATTCTACTGAATCAGATAAATATATAATTCTCAGTATTAATATCAAATTATCTAAGCAGTATAAACCAACCCTCACCTATGCACCATTAAATATTTTAGACAAAAATAAAACATATAATGTAAGAGAAATCAGAAATATAATAATAGAAACAAGAAAATCCAAAATCCCAGACTATAATTTACTCCCAAATGCAGGCTCATTTTTTAAAAATCCTCTTATTAGCAAAGATTTAAAAGAGAGCCTAGTCGCAAAGTATACAAATATTCCTATTTATAAATATGAAGATAAATACAAAACCTCAGCTGCGTGGCTGATAGAGCATATAGCCAAGATGAAGGGAGTAAGAGAGGGTAATGTCGGCACCTACGAAAAGCAGCCACTGATCTTGGTGAATTATGAAAAGGCTGACGCAGAAGAAATGGATAAATTTTCACAAAAAATTATTGATAAAGTTTATAAAGAGACTGGTATTAAGCTAGAAAGAGAGGTGAATTATGTAAAATAAGCTTACTACATAAGGCTAATTACGACTTGCGTAAGAGCTAAGATTATGTTATAATACAGCCATGTTAACCACAAGGAAAAAATTAAACGTTATCAAGAATGTACAGCTTCACGGCGAAGATACTGGATCACCAGAAGTTCAGGTCGGTATTCTTTCGAGACGTATAGAAGAGCTCACAAGCCATCTTAAAACACACAAGAAAGATAATCACTCACGCCGCGGCCTCATCAAGATGGTCTCAGATCGCAGATCACATCTCAAATATATAGGCAGACAGTCTACCAAGAGACTTAAAGACATATCTAAAAAGGTTGGACTTAAGGCATAAGGGTAATCGAAACGCTCAAAGATAAAATGCTCATGTGAATATGGGTATTTTATTTGGGTATAACTCCGTGGGGGAGCAGGCTAAGATTTGCTATTATGCGAGCAAAGTAATATAATATATAGGTGATTAATTAATATAAAATAATTATTTTATTAATCAAGTTTAAATATTAATTCAAATAATTCAAATTTAAAATATGTCAGTAATACAACATACCTCACAAAGAGTGGCGGTCTTAATAGATACGCAAAATCTATATCACAGTGCACGTAACATCTATAACTCAAGAGTCAATTTTAGCAACGTACTCGACTCCGCAGTAGGAGAAAGAAAGTTAGTAAGAGCAATAGCCTATCTCATAACAACAGAAGCTCAGGACGAGGCTCAGTTTTTCGACGCTCTTTTAAAAATGGGGATAGAAACGAAGAGTAAAGACCTGCAGATATTTCATGGTGGTAACAAAAAAGCAGACTGGGATGTTGGCATCACAGTTGACGCTCTTAGACTTGCAAGTAAAGTGGACACTATAGTCTTAGCTACCGGAGATGGTGACTTCGTGCCGCTCGTTGAGCAGCTTAAAAGTCTAGGAGTACAAGTTGAAGTAGTTTCATTTGGTAGGTCGACGTCTAGTAAGCTTAAGGAGAGCACTGAAGCCTTCCTTGACCTTGATGACGACCCTAAGAAATATCTATTAATAAGTAAGTTAACCCGTAAACCTGCAAAAAGACCTTACAAAAAATCTGTAAATGTAGTAGAATTAGAAAATGGACAATAAAGATAAAATTATAAATATTAATGACGCTACAATTGGTGAAGAGCCTAGCCTCGAAGAGAAGTTAGAGCAAGAAAAGAGGGAAGAAGAAAGGCTGCACATGCTGACCAAAAAGTCAGGAGATATACCAGTGATACATACTATGGAGAGCGATGTCTATGATAATATTCGTAAAGACAATATTAATAAGATTAAGATCTTAAGCGGTCAAATGGATACCAGCGGCAACACATTCGAAGCTGATAATGTTATAAAGAGAAAACGCTTAATAGTAATAGCCGGATTAGCAATCTTTTTGCTTCTTATATGCGGGGCTGCAGCTTACTATTTCTTAGTTTATAAAAAGCCAGTCATAATAGAAGAAGTAAAAGTAGAAGCTCCAAAGTATACTGTGCTAGACGTCTGGAATGACCCCATAAGTAAGAAGCTTTTTAGCTACACTAGCGAGGCCACATCCACAGACGACTCTATCGTAATTCGCATTAGTAATTTTGACAATTTGTACCAAGCAATATTAGAAGACGAAAATGTCTTTAAAGGCTTAGCCAAGAATAAATTTAAGTATTTTAATTTAAGCACTTTTAATGATGTTAGTATAAAGAATATTAATATGAGAGTTGCTGATGGAGAGAGTGGAGCTTTTGTATATGGGTATTATAACAAAGACTATATTATTATTACCAGCAGCATTAACAGATTTGTAGAGATTTACGAGAGCTTAAAAAAATAATACTTTATATCATAATTGGCATCTTTTAATTTATATAGTATAATAACTATAGATATGCAGTATTTATCTGAATATTAATTTTTAGGATAATACAGATATTGTTCATCCGCCTTGGCGCTTGGCTTTCTGTTTCCACTTTACGTTAAAGTAAAGGTAAAATACTGTATATCTAAAAGCCGTCAAGCCCTTCAGTTTGACTGTTTTTATTTGATTAATTTTATGATATAATTGCATATATGTTTAAATACTTAAAATCTGTGATGCTTGATGCAGCCATAAGAAATAGAATCTTTTTTGTGCTCGCAATATTATTAATTACTAGAATACTATCTATAGTACCGATACCTTCTGTAAGCGGCAAGGACCTAGCTTCATTTGTAAGCGATAATCAATTCCTCGGCATGCTTAATATATTCTCGGGTGGGGGCTTATCCTCAATGTCATTTGTTATGCTTGGAGTACAGCCATATATTACTGCGAGTATTATAATGCAGCTAGTAGCTGTGCTCTACCCTAAGCTAAAAGAGATGCAGCAAGAAGAGGGTGAGATTGGTAGACGTAAGTATGCCAAGTATACAAGATGGTTGACGCCACCACTTGCAGTGCTACAGGCAATTGGTCTCCTCACGCTCTTTGTTAAGCAGGGTGTGATAGAGGCCATGACTAAGACAGAGTTTACCACAAACATAATTATAATTACTGCAGGGTCAATGCTTATGATGTGGCTCGGTGAAGTAATTAATGAAAAGGGTATCGGCAACGGCATTTCTTTGATAATATTCTCAGGAATAGTTGCAACTCTCCCTGCTAAGCTCTGGTCAATAATGGGCACTGTGGACCCATCGCAAATTCCAATGTATATAGCACTATTTATAACATTTATATTGGTTCTAATGGGCATCGTTGCAGTGACTGAGGCCGAGAGGCCGATAGAAGTGACTTACGCTAAGCAATCAAGAGGGTATACGACAACAGGCCTGACCACATCATACTTACCGCTCCGCCTTACCTTAGCGGGAGTAATACCTATTATTTTTGCTGTCTCACTCATGACCTTTCCTCAGATGGCAGCCCAGCTCATGCAGAGCTCAGACTCAGCCACATTACAACTGATAGCCCAGAAGATAGCCATGATAATCGGCAATAGCTGGATATATGGAGTAATTTATTTTGCTCTTATAGTAATGTTTACATTCTTTTATACGATGGTTACTTTTGACCCAGTTAAGACTTCAGAAAATTTACAAAAATCAGGCGCTTTTGTACCCGGGCACAGACCAGGCGAAGCAACAACTGAGTATATTAGTAATGTGCTGATGAGAACAACAACAGTGGGAGCCATATTCCTCGGCACAGTCGCGCTACTTCCGATTATATTATCTGGCTTAACCGGAGTCCAAGCTCTATCAGTTGGTGGCACATCGCTCCTAATTGCTATATCTGTAATTATTGATCTTATGAAAAAGATCGACGCTCAGCTGACAATGAGGGAGTATTAATCCCAAACCAAACACAAAACAAAAAACCTTTACGCAATAAAGGTTTTTTGTATGTAAAATTAAAACGAAAACAAAATACAGAAGTAATATTTGAATGTTTCATGGTATAATTTAGATATGGATAAAGATGATGTTAAGTTGATTAAAGTGCTGAGACCTGATAATGTGGTGCCTAAGTTTGCCGTAGCGGTGAATGATGAGGTATATAAAGAAAGGAGAACGGTTAAAGCTATAATTATAAATCAGGGTAAGATTGCCTTGATCAAGATGAAAAATACTTTGTTGCCTGGCGGAGGTCTAGAGTCTGATGAGAGTCTAGAAGAGTGCATCAAAAGAGAAGTTAGGGAAGAATTGGGAATTGATATTCGGATAGTTGGAAGCATTGGTAAAGTCATTGCATTCAAGGACGTCGACAAAGAAGGTCAGTATAAAAAATACGAAGTAATTTGTATTCTTTGTGAGTTTGTAGAAGAAATAAAGGGTGATATGGTGGAAGGCGAAATTATGTGGCTAACGGCTAAAGAAGCCCTGCTCAATCTTAGCGAGCAGTATTCCAAGCTTAGCAAAATTGAATTAAATATAAACACTCTTCTTAATCTTAAAACTCACATATACTTTATAAAAGAATACATTTCTATATCAAATTATAAAAACAAAAATTTTGATGCGTGGAATAATCTTAAAAAAATATCCTCAATACGAACAGATAACGACGTAGAAGATTTTTATTTTAGCGAAAGAGAGGTTTGGTGGTTAGAGATGGGTGTGAATATTGGCCATGAACAAGACGGTAAAGGTGAAAGTTTTTTAAGGCCTGTAGTCATATTAAAAAAGATAAATAAATTTACTTTTATAGGTGTGCCGCTTAGCTCTGTGCAAAAGAAAGACAAGAATATACATGAATTGATTATAAAACTTAAAAATAAAGATTCTAGCATCGTTAATTTTGCAATCACTTCTCAAGTGCGCATTTTCGATGTGAGAAGAGTCAAGTATCAAATGTGAACAGTAGAATAAAGTGAATATATAAAACTTAAAAAGTATATGCAAGATTTTCTTGCATAGACTTTTTATTAACTTTTTAGATTTCTCTAAAAAGAAACCCGAAGGTCAAGTATGGTATAATTATAGTCTAATAATAATAATATGTCAAGCGAAGCAAACATCATGAATACAACCCAAACTAAAAACCATCTTATAATATTACTGGGTAGAAGTGGGAGTGGCAAAGGCACCCAAGCTGCGCTAATAAAAGAAAATTATATAGAAAAAGATTTTAAACATCTCACGACTGGAGGAGGTTTTCGAGATTTCATCGAGAGAGACAATAGAAGCGCTAAGATTGCATCCGAGTTAATTAACTCTGGCAAGCTAATGCCGGAGTTCTTAGCTGTTTGGAATTGGGCAAATATATTTATTGATATAGCTGGTGACAATACTAATATTATTTTAGATGGTGCACCACGTAGGTTAGCTGAGCTGCACGCACTCGCGAGCGCAATAGAATTTTATAACTTCAAGACAACTGTAGTCTATATTGATGTTGGTCGTAAATGGGCCACAGAGAGACTAAGTGAGAGGGGTAGAGAAGATGATCAAAGTAAAGACGATGTACAAAATAAAATGAATTGGTTTGACTCTGACGTTATGCCTGTGATAGAGTGGTATAGTGAAGATCCGAATTATAAATTTATCCATGTAAATGGTGAAAAGAGTGTAGCTGAGGTAGCGGATGAGATTAAGGTTAAGCTAGATAAGGTCATTTGAGAATTAATTATTTTGTGGTATCATATAAATATGAAGAAGTTAAATAGTGTAAATATTGTCTGGAAAGAGGGAGGCTTTTATGTTTCTAAGTCGCTTACAAACAGCATCTCGTCTTTTGGTTTAACCAAAAACGAGGCAATTGAGAATCTGAATGAAGCTCTCTCGCTCTACTACGAAGATGAACAGAATATTCTTGATAATCTCTCGAAGATTGTGAGCCCAGAGTTATTTACTAGCGAAATAGCATATGCCTAGACTTCTTAGCACAAAGCATGTTCTAAAAATTTTAAATAAGAATAGTTTTGAAATTATTTCTCAAAAAGGAAGTCATATAAAATCTAGAGGTTAGATAAGAAAATTTTCCACTGATAAAAACATGTCCCAAAGTAAAATAAAATTAAAAGGTGAGGAAGACATAAAGAATCTAAGAGAGGGAGGCAAGAGACTCGCTAATATTATGCGTGAGCTAAGTGAACATGTTAAAGTTGGTATTAGTACAGATGAGCTAGATACTATCTATAACAAAATGGTAATAGAAGGGGGTGACACACCAAGCTTGCTTAATTATCAGCCCTATGGTGCTGAGTACCCATTCCCAGCTTCTATATGTATTAGTCTTAACGATGAGATAGTGCACGGCATACCGTCGCGCGATGTGATAATTAAGGAAGGTGACCTGGTTAAAATAGACTCTTGTCTCACTCATAATGGTTTGATAGTAGACCATGCTATGACTGTCCCTGTCGGCGAGATAAGTAAAGAAGAGAAAGAGCTTTTGGAGGTAACTAAGAGAGCGAGGACGGCAGGCATAAAAGCGGCTAAGGCAGGTAATTATATAAGTGACATTTCCAAAGCTATAGAAAAGGAAATTGGCAAGGGGTATGGAATAGTAAAAATTTTATCAGGTCATGGGGTCGGATATAAAGTGCATGAGGAGCCCTATGTCCCTAACTATTATGATGGAGTAAGAGGAGTCAGGTTAGAAGAAGGGCTAGTAATAGCCATAGAGCCCATGGTTAATCTAGGCACTGATGATGCTGAGCTATGTGCTGATGGATACACCTTTGTGACGGCAGATGGAGAGAAGTCAGCACATTTTGAGCACACAGTCTTAGTCACCAAAAATGGAGGTGAGATACTAACTCAATAAAATGTGTATATTTTAATATCAAAATTTGAAATAAAATAAAAATAATTTTGTAATAATATTTATGCTAGAAATAGAGCTAGTTCGTAAAGTACTTGACGGTCAAAAAGATTCATATGGAGACATTGTGCAGATTTATAATAATAAATTAAGTAGATATATAAATCGATTTATCGCTACCAAAGAAGACGTAGAAGACATTTTACAAAATGTGTTTATCAAGGCGTATCAAAACTTAAATAGCTTTGACAAGGATCAGAGTTTTAACTCATGGATATATCGCATCGCACACAATGAAAGCGTAAATTATCTTAAAAAGCATAAAAAAATTGGTATAAGCTTTTTTGAGCTCGATATTATATCGCCACAGTTATTTTCTAAAGAAAAAAGTGACTCCCACACTTTGACTCAAGAACTCAAAAAAGAAATGGAGCTTAACTTAGACAAGCTTGGAGCTAAGTATAAAGAAATATTAATCTTAAATTACTTTGAAGATTTATCATATGAAGAAATCTCCGAAATACTCAAAATCCCAATAAGCACAGTGGGTACAAGGATAAGAAGAGCCAAAGAGAAGCTTAAAGATATAATAAATAAAAGTGAGAAGTAAAATTTAAATAATATGCAAGAAACAAAAATAAAATTAGAAAGTAAAATAAAAGAAATGATAAATAGCGGCGAGCTAAAGATAAGGCCTAAATGGTATTTTGTGGCCATTGGCGCACTTTATGCACTAGGTTTTTTGCTTCTTCTTTTAATATGTATACTTTTTATATCTATATTACTTTTTAAAAGCCGTACTTTACCCCCACACAAAGCCTATGAGCTTTTTACTAGTCTAGAGACTTTGCCATTTATGATTCTGAGTCTTTTTGCTTTACTTATTATTTCTGCATACACGCTACGCTCTAATTACTCATTTATATATAAGAAGCCCGCGCTAGCTAGTATATTCTTCTTGTTAATTTTGATGATTTCACTTTCTTATCTTATAGACATAATGTCATTACATGACAAGATTGAGAAAAGAATGCATGTAAGGCCAATGTTTATGATTGATAAAATGTATAAGCCGAGGTATAATCATTAGATGTTAGAGTTTTATATAAGCATATCAGATATTGCAAGCACTAAGGTCATGGCGACCCTTGTGACTCTTCTAAGTTTTTATTTATATTTTATAAAGAAGAATTTAGAAGCAGGGGTTGTACTAGTATCTTCTTCTTTGGCTATGATATTTACATATTCGCTTAAGTATATACTGCAAGTTCCGCGGCCGGTAGACATGCTTATAAGCGCTGGAGATTACAGATTCCCCTCAGGGCACGCGACAATGGCCGCAGTGCTTGCCACTCTTGTAATATCTTTTACAAATATGCATATTAAGAGCAAGAGTTTAAGATTAACTCTGTATATCTTCGCCATATTGTGGTGCGCACTCGTGTCATACTCGAGAATTTATCTTGGCGTGCACTATTTGATAGACATACTAGCTGGTATCATGATTGGCGTCTTATCGGTAATAATGGTAGTAAAGTATAAATTAAAAAAATAAAAAGCCTTACAGCTTTTATATTTGGTGCCCAGAAGAGGATTTGAACCTCCATGAGTTGCCTCGCTACCACCTCAAGGTAGTGCGTCTACCAATTTCGCCATCTGGGCATTTTTGTTAACTTTCGCACAGTGCGTCGACCTCTACTAAAATCTGGCGCCACCCGGGCCTCTTTAATCTTACCAAGAATTTAATAATAACATATTCGGAATATAATTTCTAGTCTAGTATGTTATAATACATTAATGGTAGATAATCTAAATATAATAAAGAATGAGCTACAAGAAGTTAAGAAAATAAGAGCGACTGATAGTAAGTGGTCTCATAACAGACGCATAGTGGTGATATTTTTGATTTGTATTTTATTATCCTCTTATGTCGGGGTTAAGATATATGGATCGCTTCAGGTTGCCCCTACTTGTGCAGATGATATCAAGAATGGATTAGAAAATGGAGTAGACTGTGGAGGAGAGTGCGCTCTTATATGTAAGAGTGAGTATAAGCCCCTCACTATAGAGTATAGTAATTATTTTGCTAATGCTGACGGCACTTATGATATCATTACACTCATTCAAAATGATAACAGTAAGAGCGCGCCGAGAGAAGTCACGCTCACTTATGAGCTTTACGATGATATGGGTGGTCGAGCTGATGATATTGTGATTACAGTTCCAGCCTCGCATGGTAATGTAGTGCCAGTGATAACGAATAATTACAAGGTCGCGACTAGAGTAGCAAAGATAAGTACTAAGATTAGCGATTACAAGATGTATAAGAATGAGAAGAATTATAATCTAAGGCTAAAGGATTTTGAATTTGAAAAGGGTAGTATCTCAAAATTGCGTGTTAATTATGAATCGCTCAGTAATATAAAAGAGAGAATAGTTTTGCTTGTTTTGCTTAAAGACAGCCTCGGGAATATTATAAATTACGCTACTCAGAACATAGAAGATTTAAATCCTGGAGGCAATTACACTTCATATTTCTCTTGGAGTGAGGAGATAGATTCCGACATTGCAACAGTCACACTTATCCCAATTTACCATTAATTATGATAAGCAAGATATTAAAGTTCGATCTAATATTATTTTTTGCTATAGCCTTTATGGCGACTTTTGGATTACTCACAATGTCCACCTTTACTCTTGGAGATCAGTATATGGTAAAGCAAGCTACTTGGATTATTATAGGGCTTATTGCTTTTATAACTATCTCACGTTTTGATTATACATTTCTTCGCGACACCAGGAGTGTATTAATTTTTTACATATTCACTAATTTACTACTCGGCTCTACTCTTATTTTTGGTAGCTCTATCAAGGGGTCTAAGGCCTGGATAGATTTTGGAGCATTTTCACTACAGCCAGCAGACTTTGCTAAGATGGCACTTGTTATACTGCTTGCTAAGTATTTTACCAAGAGACATGTGGAGATTAAGAATATCAGACATATTATTATATCTTTTATATACACTTTAGTGCCGGTAGCTATTACACTCAAGCAGCCTGACTTTGGGTCGGCTATGGTACTACTCGCTATTTGGTTTGTGATGATATTGATGTCAGGACTTTCTAAGAAGCATTTCTTTGCCATGGTCGGAGTCTTTATAATTATATTTGCTATTCTTTGGACTAGCATCTTTAAGCAGTATCAGAAGGATAGATTGCTTAATTTCCTTGACCCACTACGTGATATACGAGGTAGCGGTTATAATGTCTATCAGTCTCAGATCGCTATCGGCTCTGGAGGACTTACTGGTAAGGGCGTAGGGTATGGTACGCAGTCGAGGCTTAATTATCTTCCTGAGCATGAGACAGATTTTATATTCTCAGCATATAGTGAGGAGTGGGGATTTATTGGCGTGGTGTTACTACTTAGCACTGTCATACTTTTACTCTCCCGCATCATTTACATCGCGTCAGTACTTAAAGATAACTTTTTTGTACTAATTTGTGTGGGCGCTTTTGGTTGGATATTTACTCATAGTGTGATTAATATTGGTATGAATATTGGAGTCCTACCAGTTACGGGTATACCACTACCATTTATGTCTTATGGCGGCTCACACTTTATATCAGCAGCGCTCATGCTCGGCCTCGTCTCCTCATTCGCAGTGCGAAGTTTTAATTTTAAAAAGGATTATAAGAATGAATTCTTGGGGTTAGAGTAGCTTAGTTAACCCCTTCCGCTCTTCGAGCACCTTCCCTACGGGAAGGAAGTGTGGCCACATTTGGCTTGCCCCACGTAGCTTTATGCGAAGTGGGGTTCGTATTCAATTTTATATCAAATAAGTCTTATTTTATAAGGGTATTTTGAGTATGCTTTGTTTTAGGATTTCATTATGATTTTATTATCATTCTACTGTTCATCTTGACAAATTCTTATTTTTGTGTATAATATAGATATATTCACAGGGGCTAAAAACTAGCCTGGAGGAACATCATGAACTTTTCTTTTCTTCGCTCTGTCACATCACTCTTGATGATGGCTTTTCTGATGGGGTGTGCAAACACTCCGGAAGGTCGCCAACAGCAGGCTGCAAATGCCGTTGTTGGTGCAGTTCTCGGAGTGGTACTTGGGGCACTTGCCGCCCCTCAAAGGGTGAAACAGTGCCGGAATGTTTGGGATGGCTGGCATTGGGTACGGCAATGTCGCTGGGTGACATCGCAGGGCGATGAAGTCAGTGAGTGGTCGGCCGAAGTGCTGCCAGCGCAGAGCTTCCAGGCGCTCAGCGCCGAGGATCTTTGATCCAAGACCCTTAGCATCAATGCTGCAGTAATGCAGCGGAGATGCGGGGGTTTTCTTTTTGCCATGTTATAATTATATTAATTATGAGTCAGGCTTTTCTAATTTACCCCCATCAACTTTTTGAAAATATTTCTAATATAGATAAGAACGCTACAGTATTTTTGATCGAGGAGCCATTATTTTTTACTGAGTTAAGATTCCACAAGCAAAAACTAATGCTGCACAGAGCAAGCATGCAAGCTTACAAAGATTTTCTAATTAAAAATGAATATAAAGTTATTTATATTAATTATCATGAGATCAAAAAAACCGAAGACATCAGCACAATTCTTGCAGATTACAATATTAGTCATGTCACCTACTATGACCCAGTTGATAATTGGCTGAGTAAGAAGCTTACGAGTGCTCTTGATCTAAAGTCTATCACATATAACATCTTAGATACCCCACTATTTCTTACTAGAACAAAAGATTTAGATATTTTCTTTAGGCCACTAATAGAAAAAAATAAGAAATTCTTGATGCGCACCTTTTATGAATGGCAGAGGAAGAGGCTCGGCATATTGCTCGAAGAAGACGGTAGTCCTATTGGAGGTAAGTGGTCATGTGATGAGGATAATAGAGATAAAATACCTAGAGAGATGACTTTGCCAAGCGACCCTGAGCCTAATCATAATGAGTATATTTATGAAGCTCTAGAATATGTAGAGAAGAGCTTTAAGAATAATTACGGTGAAGCTGGTAACTTCTTTTACCCTGTTACACATAAAGAAGCAAAAAAGTGGCTAGATGATTTTTTGATCAATAAGCTAGATCATTTTGGTCCATACGAAGATGCAATAAGTAGTGGCGGTGTTACTCTTTATCACAGCATACTTTCACCATTACTTAATATTGGGCTACTTACCCCAGAATATGTATTAGAGAAAACTCTCAATTATGCAGAAATAAATAAGGGTAAAGTTAGAATTAATTCTCTCGAAGGATTCGTCCGGCAGCTTATTGGCTGGCGTGAATATATAAGAGCCGTCTATGTCTATCATGGAGTTAAGATACGCAATGGTAATTATTTCAACGCGTACCGTCAATTACCTATAACATTCTGGAATGGCGAGACTGGTATAGACCCGGTCGATGATACTATTAAGGCAGTGCTTAAATATGCCTACTCTCATCACATAACCAGGCTCATGGTGATGGGCAACTTTATGAATCTCTGCGGGTATAAACCGGACGATATCTATAAATGGTTTATGGAGTTGTATATAGATGCATATGACTGGGTCATGGTGCCTAATGTCTATAGTATGGCACTCTATGCAGACGGAGGACTTATCACTACTAAGCCTTATATATCTGGCTCAGCTTACATTATTAAGATGAGTAACTTTAAGAAGGGAGAGTGGTCTCTCATTTGGGACGCTCTATTTTGGACTTTTGTAGGCAAGCATTATGATTTGCTCTCGAGGGAGGGTAGACTCGGATTTGTTGGTATTAATTATGCGAAGATGAGCGAAGAGAAGAAGGGCGAGTATAAAGATATAGTGGCTAAATTCTGTAAGAAAGAAACATAAAATATACGCTTGACTTATACCCCACGGGGGTATACAATATATTATATGCACGGTATACACATAGACAATAAAAAAGTAATTAATCGTATCAAAAAAATAAAAGGTCAGATAAATGGTGTAGAAAAAATGATACTTGATGACAAGTATTGTATAGATATAATTACTCAAACCAGTGCCATAAAAAGCGCTATTTCAAGTCTTGAAGATGAAATGCTAGAAAGCCACTTATCTCATTGTTTATACAAAGATAGCAACAAGAATAAATTAGCCGAAATGCAAAAAGAGATTGTAAAAGTATATAAATTAAAAAGAAAATAATTATGTCGAACGAAAACAAAAACTTTTTAATTTATATCGGTAAATACTTAGGTGTTGCACTGATTGCTGGCTCTGTAGTGCATATTGGCGCACTACAGAATGGTTTTGGTAGGTATATAGTTTTAATGATAATTGGATTAATTCTAATGTTAATTGGTAATGTTTTAGAAGCAAAACAAAATGGTCAGAAAATAAACTTAGATTATCTACTTCTAATAACAGGACTTTCTTTTGCTACTGGTTTTATTTCTGGGGGTATTCAACATTATCTGGATAATCCGTCATACGCTGGTATCTTGCTTGGTATCGGTCTAGTTGGGACCTACCTCACTTACTTTATAAAAGAGAGAGCAGTTCTTAAAACTAAGAATATTTTTATTTTGGCAATATTCTCTTTCCTTTTAATTCTTTTTTCTGTTTATATAATGGATGACACGTTACTGGGAGAAAACAATCACGGAGAAGCCTCAGCACAATCAAGAGATTACCATTAAATATATGCAAAATCAAAATCAAAAATGTGAGCTTTGCAGTATGAGTGCGACGCATGTTGAAAGAGACAGTGATAATATAGAACACTACTTTTGTGATCATCACAAACTCAATGTAGCAAGTAAGCCGAGTATTGACCTCGTCAGTTTACCTCCTATAAATAAACACAAGAGACTCGTACCACTAATGTATGTCTTTGCCTTTATTGCACTATTCCCATTAATACGACAAGACTTTAGCAATTTTGAGCCGATGTTATACATGATGGACTTCATGGGAATTTTCTTCTTAGTTTTTGGTCTTTTCAAATTAATAGATCTTAAAGGCTTTGTCGAAGGGTTTGAGATGTATGATGTAATTACCAAAAGATTTAAGTCTTATGGCTACGCCTATCCATTTATCGAGATAGGGCTTGGAATTCTATATTTAGCAGGCTTTATGTTTTTGTGGCAGAATCTATTAGTCTTAGCACTTTCTTTGATCGGGACATATACAGCTTACAAGTATATGGGTCACGCTGATGAGATAGAGTGCGTGTGTCTCGGCACGATATTTAAGCTGCCTATGACTTGGGTTACATTCTCAGAAAATTTCCTTATGCTAGTCATGGTACTTTTTATGATGTTAATGTGAGCATCGTAAAATATTATAAATCACATTTAATTAAATAATTAAATCAAAAATATGAAAAACATAAACTATAAATACGTTACATTAATATTATCGTTCTTACTAATCGTGACTTATGCATGGGGATGGGACAACATGTTTATGTATAGCAATTCTGATATGACTGGAATAAACATGAGAGAGTCTAATAATTCTCACATGATGAATATGGATAATGATGATATGAATATGGGCCATAGTATGGAGAGTGCTATGGATAGCATGACCATGAATGATATGGTGAGCATGATGGATGGTAAAAGTGGTAAAGCTTTAGAGAAAGAGTTTATAACAGGCATGATACCACATCATCAAGGGGCAGTACTTATGGCTAAGAAGTTGCTTGCTGATCCTACAGTTAGCGCGGAGCTCAAAGCTTTTGCTAATCGGATTATATCAGCTCAAGAAGGGGAAATGAAAATGATGAGCGAGTGGTTAAAGAAGTATTAAAATTTCTTTCAAGCAACTCTCACCGTTGTTATTTAATTATAGCTTTCAGGTGTCAGTATCTCATTCAGTACAGCTCTAGTCAGCTTACCTACGAATCCGGTCGGAGGAATATTGTGCGCCCTCTGGAATTTCTTAACTGCTTTAAATGTTATCATGCCAAAGTAGCCAGTTGCTGAGCCAGACATATGTCCCTGTGCTATGAGTACATTCTGAAGTGTAGTGACTTGTGACCCCCTACTTCCTAACCAGAGATTTTTGGTGATTTGGATATTGTTATTATAAGTTGAGGTTGAATTGTTTGTGTTAGCCTTAGTTGTGAATTCTGTACTAATACTTGCAAAGTCATTGGTAGGGCATGGAGTCGTGATGCATCTTATACTATTATCTCTTTTATATGCCACAGTATAAGAAGTGGAAGCCTTGAGATTATTAATCTTAACACTCAGATCACCAATCTTAGTCTTTTTGGGTAAGCAATACTCTGGGGTCGGGTATATCATAATACAGACCTGATTAGTCTCATAGTATTCGAAATATATCTGACTCTTATCGTCTAGCTCTAAGAGTGCAGAGACTTTATATGGCACCATAAATGTCGCACTACTTTCAGTCACATCGCTCACATTAGGCGCAGTATATCTATCTATATCCTGATTAGCTAGAATAGTGTTGTAGCTAATGGTTAAAAGAAAGGCAAGGGTCAGAATTATTTTCTTATACATATTTTAATATACCCATATTATTATTAATATTTATGTGGGTTATATAGTATATAACAATATTAGCCATTCCTATGTGACACGGGTTAATAGTATATTACTTATAATAATCTACCTCTTCATAATAATATGATTGCTCTATGCCTTTCATATACACATCTCTATCGTTTATCTTATCAGTAAGGGCGCTACGCAATAGCTCACGTATCTCAATATCATTCACGGGACTCCTCTCCATGGCGCTTAGATATGCCAGCTTGTCTATCTTTTGCCAGTCAACACACTGCTTACAATTTTTCTTTAATATTAAATCAAGCCAGATACGCATAGATCTGCCATTACCCTCACGGAATGGGTGAGCGATGTTCATCTCTACATATTTTTTAACTATCTCTTCCATATTATTCTCCGGCAGCTTTTCGATCTCTTCTAATACTTTACTTAAGTAAAGATGTGAAGCAAAACGAAATCCGCTCTTACTAATGTCTACAGTTCGTAGTATACCTGCAAAGTCATATAGATCGCTAAAAAGATACTTGTGTATTTGCTGTAAACCCTTAGCAGTACCCACTTCAAAAGAGTTAAGCTCCTCGCTATCAAAAAGTTTTAAGGCCCTCTCTTTACTCAATGCATCTATGTCTAACATATAAGCATTATACCATATTTATAAATCGCAGACTATGGATATAATTTTTATTTCCCTTTATCGCTCGTTTTGGCGGACTGTGTCACGCCGAAGCCGAGATAAAGCGAGGCGTATGAGGGGAGCGGAGGGAGTCGGTCACAAGTCTTATTTCTCAAAATGCTTCACAGCAAATGCTCTCCCAGAACCTGACTTTAAATATTTCTCAAATCTAAAAGCAACCTTTTCATCTTTAAATGCAAAATAGTTTTCTAATTCAACTGGTAGTCCAGATTTTGTTGCGTCAATATATCCAGCTTTATGCCTTTTAACCCTATCTTTTAGATCATTTGTACAGCCAGTATACGGCTTTCCGTCAGCACATTTTAATATATATACATAGAACATATTTATAATATCTTATCCTCTTTCGCGAACTACTTGCGGACTTTGTCCGCCGTAGTCCGCTTCAGCGGACGTAGGCGGAGACGGAGGGAGTCGAACCCTCGGACCTTTGACGGGTCGCCTCGTTAGCAGTGAGGTGCCTTAGACCACTCAGCCACGTCTCCATGTTTATTTAACTAATTTTATTAGTTATGGAATTTATTATAGCATATTTCGATTTTATTTTCATCACTAGCGCTCTCTTGGACTATAGATCAGCTTCTGCCCGGCTTATGAAATTTATAGCTATAATCTATATGTGGGAAATTATGTATTTGTTAAAATATTCTACAAATTTCTTTACTAAATGTAAGGCCAGCTTTACATTTAGTAAAGATTTTGATATAATGGAAAGGTATGAGAAATGAGTATTTTCAAAGAAAAATCTACATAGACGTAAAAGAACATCTAAAAAATAATGATGTAACTATAATTACTGGCATGCGTCGTACTGGCAAGACAACTCTTGTGCAGCATTTATTAGAAGACATACATTCTAGCAACAAAGTTTTTTTAGACTTGGAGAAAATATCCAATAGAGAAATATTTTTAGATAAAAATTATGATAACGTTATTTTGGCATTAGAAAAACAAGGCTTGAACAAAAACGAAAGAATGTATGTTGCAGTAGATGAAATACAAACTCTTCCAAATATTTCTAGTGTAGTTAAATACCTGAGTGATCACTATAATATAAAATTCATTTTGACTGGATCTAGTTCTTATTATCTTAAGAATCTGTTTACCGAATCGCTGTCTGGTAGAAAAAAGCTATTTGAATTATCTCCTATAGACTTCGGAGAGTTTTTAACTTTTAAAAGTATTAACTTCAAACCTAACCACAAGTTAGAAGATTTAAAGAATATCAATTTACACGAATATGAAAGATTAAAATCTTATTATGAAGAGTATATTGAATACGGAGGCTTCCCTAGAGTTGTACTGGCTTCATCGATAAAAGAAAAGAAAGATATTTTAGAAGATATTATAAGCTCATACATAAACATAGATATAAAAAGTATTGCAGATTTTAAGGATGCTGATGCTATTGTTAATCTTGTAAAGATGTTAGCAAGCAGAGTAGGTACCAAATTAGATTATTCAAAATTATCGCGCCTGACTGGTCTCTCAAGACAAGCGGTGCAAAGTTATATTTCACTTTTCGAAAAAACTTACTTGTTATCACTTGTGCCAGTGCATACTAAAAATAGAGACAGGGAAATAGTGAAGGCTAAAAAAATTTATTTTGGTGACAACGGGATTATCTCTGTGCTCAGCGATATAGATAGCGGGTCTAGATTTGAAAATGCTTTATATAGTCAGTTGAAACATAAATCAGAAATCAAATATTTTTCTTTAAAAGATGGCCGAGAGATTGATTTTATTCTTAGTGGTAAATTCGCTTTTGAAGCAAAAGAAACTCCAACAGAAAGTGATGTTGCGACTTTAAGAGGTATGGCAGATAAGGCTGGTGTAGAAAAGAAAAATATTATAGGCAGACACAAGTCTCCAAATTTTGATACTTATATATGGGGAGGAGACATACTATAAGTTATGCTCCTGCTCTCGGGTCAAAGATACTTTTTTCAAATTTTTCACCATTAATTAGACCCGCTATTTTCTTGGCACCATATATAGATGGCATGATGCCGATACCGTTACAGCCGAGATTATAAAGGAGATTTGTATTATTTGGTTCTTCTCCTATTAGCCTTATGCCTGTAGTGGTGTAGCCGAGTAGCCCATGCCAGCAGAAGTCATATTCTATTTTGTCACCTTTATGCTTCCTATAATTATTCTTGAGGAAGTTATCTATTTCTTTTTCTGCCTCAATGTCACACAAGCTTTCTCTGTCATAGCGCTCACCAACTTCCAATATTCTCTCTGGACCACCTGTTGAGATTAGTCCGAGCTCCTTGCCTTCATGATTATGAGGACGGCGAGTCATGTAGAAGTAAGACTCGCCTGAGATCTCACTCTCCTCATGATTAACGAGCGTCGAGCTCTTAGGAAAATATGATATTGCGACAGGGTCCTCAGTCTTCTCGTCGAGATAAGCTGACATATAATTAATTAAGCCTCCGACTTCGTGATGAAATTTGCCATCAATATCTACGCCTGAATTATTTATTATTTTAAATCCTTCGAAGCCATTAGTGCAGAGTATTATTTTGCTACTACTTACTCTAAAATCAGGAGGCAAATTTATATCAAGAACTTCCGTGTCACTTTTATTAAATTTAATCATAGTCTCCACATCTGTAGAGTTAAGCTGTATAGAATTAACTGGCGACATCTCATAGAGCGAGAATCTCGCTGCATAATTATTAAGACAATAATTAGCTAACTCCTCGCATATCTTAGCGCTATTAGTAGCTCCCTTAGGATATGCGAGCGTAGCGATATAATCTGTATTATTAGTCTCGAGGAGATTAAGTATCATCTCGTGATCAGCTACTTCATATAGGTGAGAGTATATAGTTGGGATCTGGTCTAAGTATTTATAATTATTAGCTATTATCATTTTCTCCACTGATATACCACCATCATACCTTATCATATTATCCACGAGATGTAATAGTACATGTTTGAGCTCAGTCATGCCAGCATAACCAGTAAATCTGTATACAGGAGTCTCTAAGCTTATATCGCTCGCTAAGCTCTCTAAGTCCTCCCAAGCAGACTCGACATTCTTTTGGCCTTCACAAGCAAGCGTCACGCCATACTCTGTAGCGATATCCGCGAGCGGTCGCTCAAAGTAGGTAGTGAGCTGACCAGCATTATGACCACTTGCTCCATGACCCACAAGATTAGCTTCTAACATTATTATATTTTTATTAGTTAATTTAAGTATATTATATGCTGTTAACATACCAGCTATACCGCCGCCAACTATCACAATATCTGTTTTTTTATTGTTTGTAATTTTATTTGGCTCTCTTTCTCTCTTAAGTTGATGTAACCAAGGTGAATTATTTTTTCTCATTTTTATATTATACATCTAAAATATGTTTTATAAAAGCAGTTTTAAACTTAAAAATGTCAAGATTTACGGAAGTGTAGTCAAAATGCTAGTATAGATTATGAATCAAGATAATATTTTAGAAGTTTTTGAAATGGTAGAGGCTGATATCGAGAAAGTCTGGGAGTACTTTACCCATCCAGATCACATTGTGAATTGGTACTTTGCTAGTGACGATTGGTATGCGCCGCGTGCTGAGGCTGAGCTTGCAGTCGGAGGTAAATTCTTAATTGCCATGAGTGCGAGAGATGATTCAATGGCTTTTGACTTTGAGGGCGTATATGAAAATATTGACCCATATAAAATCATTGAGTATAAGATAATTGATGGGAGAAAGGTCAAAGTAATATTTACCATATTAGAGAACGGGGTGCAGATTACAGAATTTTTTGAAGCCGAAGAAATTAACAAGAAAGAAGATCAGGTGAAGGGTTGGCAAGCTATACTGGGTAATTTTAAGAAATACGTAGAGAGTAAATAGGGTAAGAAGTTATACATCTGCAAACTTGTTTTTGCTCGCTATTTGTGATATATTATACAGATAGATAATTTGCCACCTTAGCTCAGTTGGTAGAGCAACGGTTTTGTAAACCGTCGGTCGTCAGTTCGATTCTGACAGGTGGCTCCTAATAATTAAGAGTATGAACAACGATTACACAAGATACTTGGTTGCACTTATTATTACTATTTCTATTTTTACTACTACATTTTATGCTTCATCATACTTCACCAACAAGAAGCTTGATACTATTAGCAGTATACAGAATAATATCTCTGTCGACATACTGTCGAATGAGACGCAGTTCCTACTTAAAGAAATTTCTTGCAGTGATGACAGCTTTAACCCAGTAGCTGGGCAGATCAATGATCTTGGCGACAGACTAACCTACGCTGAGGGAGAGCTCGGGGCTGATGATAATACAGTAATATATCTCAAAAAGTATTATTCACTACTTCAAATCAAAGATTATCTTGTAGGCAAAAAGATACAAGACAAATGTGGCAATATCAATAAGCCAATATTCATGATCTATATGTATAGTAACAAAAAAGGTCTTTGTGAGGATTGTGCTAAGCAGGCTACAGTGATCAGTGAGCTGAGGCAAACTTATCCTGAGCTTAGAGTTTATACTTTTGATTATGATCTAAGCTTAGCCCCAATAGATACCATGAAAAAGATTTATAAGATTGAGGCCACGAGCACCTTCCCGATACTGGTCGTAGAGGACAAGACTTATTATGGACTCAAAAAGCTTGCTGAGCTTAAGCTATTACTACCAGATACGCTGCGAGAAGCTACAAGCACAGCTTCCACTTCTATAGAGCTTTCCTCTTCTACCCCAAGCAGCACTAAATCTAAGAAATAAAACAAATGAATTATCACATCAGTAGCCTGGCAGAAGGTATATTATATCCATTTATATTTATATCTCTATATTTCCAAGTATTTATGCTTTATAATTTTCTTATCGGGCTTAAAAAGATGAAAGAAGAAGAGGATGAGAGTGAGAACTATTTTGGAGAGATTACATTTATGCTTCCGGGTTGGAATGAAGGCAAGAATATCATTACCACAATAAAATCAATACAAGATCTCAATTATCCAAAAGATAAAATCAAAATTTTTTATTTAGACAACAACAGCACTGATTATACGAGAGATATAGTGATGAAAGAAATGCAAAAAGAAAAAGAGGAGAATGGGGTAAGTAGAATAGAATACTTTTTTGAAGAGAAGCAGGGTAAGCATCACGCGATGAATCTCGGACTCACTCATCTCAAGACTGAGTATATGGCCTGCCTTGACGTTGACTCGACACTGCATCCTAATGCTCTTCGTATTGCGATGCAATATTTTAAAAATAAAGAGATTATGGCGCTTGCTACTTGTATGCAGCTGCGAGATATTAAGACATTCTGGCAGAGGGTGCAGTCAGTCGAGTACATGATATCCATATTCTGGAGGAAGAGCTACTCGAGTATCGACGCGGTACAAGTTATGCCTGGTCCATTTTCGGTTTTTAGGAAAGAAGTTTTTGAGAAGCTTGGTAATTATAAGAGCGCATATAATGCTGAGGACTTTGAGATAACGCTTAGATTACATAAGAATCATTACAAGATAGCCAATGCTCATAAAGCTTATGTCTACACCATAGGTCCTGATACATTTAAAGGACTAATTAATCAGAGAGTGAGATGGATAAGAGGATTCCTCCACAATGCGTGGGATTATAGAGAGATGTTTTTTAAAAAGAAATACGGGCATTTTGGATTATTCACTCTACCTATCGCGGCTATATTTATATTCTATGTCTTGTATGCAGTGGGTTACATGGTGATTAGATTCTTGCAGCTTTGGATTGATCGCATCCAGATATATCTAAGCGTTGGTGTGCCTCGTCCCCATTTTAATTTTGACCCATTCTATTTCACGGTTGACGTGCTTTTGTTCCAGTCTATATTTCTAATTACTGTACTTATATTTGTACTCTTTGTGTCTAAGAATATAGCTGAGGATAAGACTTCTACTTTCCCCAATTTCCCGATTTACTTCCTCGCCTATCCATTCATCGCCCCCATATTTATATTCATCGCTGTCTTTAAATTTTTATTTGTAAAAGAGAATAAGTGGGTGCTCCAGGATAATAAAATGTAGAGTAGCAATATTAGGCATAATATTGCTAGTACGATAGCAGTATTTGACTTAATATTGCTATTAGAGTATAATATTGCTATTAGTATTATTATTTAAATATATGACAAAATCTTTTATAAAAAGAAAGCAGTATAAAAATATAGATAACTTTGCCAAAGCGGGTCGAGTTTTGGTCGTGTATGGACCGAGGCAGTCAGGCAAGACTACAATGCTGCGAGAGTATTATGATAAGTGTGCTGACAAAAAAATCTGGCTGCAAGGAGATGATGTGATACTTAAGAAAGAATTAGAGTCGAGAACAGTTGGTAAAATATCACCAATACTTGGAGATAGTAAGCTAGTAATCATTGACGAAGCTCAATACCTAGAGCATGTTGGGTTAACTTTAAAATTTTTAGTAGACACTTATAAGGATAAGGTATTTATAGTTACAGGCTCATCTGCGTTTGGTTTGCTACATCATACAAGTGAGCCATTAACTGGCAGGGCTAGCTATATCAATCTCTATCCAATAGATATGGGGGAGATCGAAAGCACTTTTGGTAGAGTTCATTCTTTATCTTATGTTGAGAGTGTATTAATATATGGGTCATATCCCGCAGTCTGTAATGAGGGTGATAAGAAAATGAAGGAGTCCATAGTGCGTGAGCTTGCTGACGCATACATGTATAAAGAAGTTTTAGAATTTGAAGGCATAAGGAATCATGAGGGAGTAAGGAGCATTCTCAAGTTGTTAGCATTACAAATTGGTAATGATGTGTCGATAAATGAAATTGCAAATATGGTTAATCTCTCCAGAGCTACTGCTCAGAATTACCTTTCTGTACTTGAGAAGTCATATATTATAGCTAGCTCACAAAGTGTGTCTACAATGAATGAAAGGAAAGAAATAGGAAAGAATAAAAGATACTATTTTGTGGATCTTGGCTTTCGTAATTCGGTAATAAGCAATTTTTCACCGCTTGATCTCCGTAGTGATGTTGGGGCCTTGTGGGAGAATTTTGTATTTATAGAGAGGCTCAAAAAACATAAACACGAGAACAAATTCGTCGACATGTGTTTCTGGCGCACTTATGACGGTAAGGAGGTGGATATTTTAGAAAAAGAAAATGGTAATTTCTTGGGGCTTGAGTGTAAATGGAGAGAGGATAAAATAAAGGATAGCCTTATTAAAAGTTTTAACCAAAGATTTGCCGATACAAAACTACTAATTGTTAACCGCGATAATTTTATGGATTTTATGTAATTAAAAACGTGGCACCAGATTGGTGCCGCGTGAGCTCGTTGAGGTCACCGGGTTCACTTTCCCGCTGCAGGGAATAACCAGAAAAGCAAGACGAATCCTATTGCGATTAATGGTGGACCCCAGAAATGTTTCCAGAATGAGACTTCCATCTGCCGCATTGTGAGTTTTGATTCTGCAACGAAGTTCCAGAAATCCTCGCTGCTTCCGCGGTAGCCAGCGTGAATTGACGTGAGGTCCGGCGCTTGATGCAACACAAACATCTTGCGATGTTGGCGCAGCATGTAAAGACTGTAAACGGAGACTCCAGCAAGCCAAGCGGAAGGAGCATTGTTGTGGTGGAAATAGACGAGTAAGGAAAATATGAATGCCGTAAATAAAGCATTACTCATTCCGAAATGCAGAATGACCCGCACGTCGCTGGCCTGAGAGTAAGTGATTATTGTGCCTATCATGATTGGTCCTTAAGATTCAATATGAGATTGCTTGTTATGAATTGACGACCGTCAATCCACATTGTGCATATTAGCAGAGAGAGAGATTTGTCAAATTATAAATCCCACTACGCTCCGCACCATACGGCGCAGGGCTACACGGGACACAGCGAAACTAAATTTTAGAAAATTTCGCTAAATAAAGCTTGATATATAAGACCTGTATTACGCCCTTTAAAAACGAAACCTAAAATCCTAATTTTGCGTTTTATTTATAATCGTGATATCATTTATATATGAATAAGAGAATATTTAATTATACTGCAGTTATAGAGAAAGATGAGAAGTCTGGGTATTTCGCTTACATACCAGCTCTTT
Source organism: bacterium (assembly GCA_031386485.1). Taxonomy (GTDB): domain Bacteria; phylum Patescibacteriota; class Minisyncoccia; order Phycocordibacterales; family UBA5272; genus JAUPVO01. The sequence continues at coordinate 6,482 of JANNCJ010000048.1, read as the reverse complement.
CGGGCTGTTATACTCAGGGCGAAACATATGAAGAAGTTGTAAAGAATATGCAAGAAGCGTGCGAGCTGTATCTAGAGTCAGTCAGAAGTGCAAAGGAAGAAGTGCCGAGTAATACTTTCGTCAGCACATTTAATTTAAGTTTAGCTATATAAAATAAAGTTATGGCAAAGCTACCGTCTGGAAAAGAAATGATAAAAGTATTAGAGGCATTAGGATTTTATCTTGACAGACAAAGAGGAAGTCACTTAGTTATGAAAAAGGATAAGACTACAATAGTTGTACCAGTTCATAATAATGACCAGCTAAAGATCGGATTGTTTAAGGCTATTTTAAAAGATATAGATTTATCAGATAAAGAGTTTTGGAATTTGAAATAGTATAAATAAATTAAGGTAAATTAATAAGTGGATTATACAGGATAATAAGGTGTAGGAATATGCTATCATTAAGAGATGAATAATGCCTCACCCGAACACAAGAGCTTAAGCGTCACTCATCAAGGCGAGAGTAATGGGCAGCCACTTCATTTTGCTACACCAGAAGAAGAGATAAATTATCTGAGGTCTAAGATTAAAGAGAAGGAAGTAGAGATGCAGAATTTCGGCCCACGCATAAGTAGAGAAGAAGGGGTGAGATCTGCTATCGATAGTCACATCTCTAATCAGATTACTGTGGGTTCTCCTGATGTCACACTTCGCGACGCTGGCATCAAAGATACTCTTAATAATTTTAAAAACAATCATTATTCGAGTGAAGTGAGTGAGCTCGCAGGAGTTATGAATAGGGACGGTGTGAAGTTTGCCATAGAGATAGCGAGTAAGCTTGGTCTACCTGAGCTCGAAGACGACTTCCACAGATTCCTCTCCTCATATCTACTCTCTGGTCATAATGATGTGAAAGTTAAGATAGATGAGAGAGAGTGGAAAGCGCTTCATCTTAAACTTTTTGAAATAGTACCCCCAGCCCATGACCCAGCGAGCAGCAAGAGTGATCCGAAGAGCACTATACAAATGATGGAGCAGTTATATGCGGCACTGCAAAGCATCTCGATTGATGGTGATAGTAATCAGAACTATTATAGTCTTGAGCTCGCCATGAGTAATGGCTCGAGTGAAGTTGTATTTTATATAGCAGTACCGAGAGAAATAGAGAATATACTGGAGAAGACTTTACAAGGCTATTTCCCTGGTATTGAGGTTAAGCCCAAAGACGAAGACTATAATATATTCCACGACTCAGGTTATCAAGTGGCGGCCATAGGAAGGCAGAGTAAAGATCCGATATTACCGCTTAAGACTTATAAGAGCCTAGAAGGTGACCCAATCACTGTAATTATAAATTCTTTTGCTAAGCTAAGTAGGGATGGTGAGGGAGCCGGGCTACAGATACTCGTGAAGCCTGTAGGGGATAGATTTAAAAGTGAGTATGGCAAAGTCTTAGATAGAATGCAAAAGGATGGCGATACTTTTAAGAAGGCGTTAGAGAGACAAAGCTTTTTTGGCGGCGGCTTACTTAATTTTAAAGAGTCATTTAAAAGTAAAGAAGAATTAGATAAGACCAAAGAAAAAGAAAAGACTTATGTCGATCAAGATCATATTAAATTAATCAATGAGAAGTTATCTTCCACTATACTTGATACTAATATCAGACTCTTTGCGAGTGCGACTACGAGCGAGAGAGCTAAATATATAATTAATGATATCAAGGCGAGCTTTAAGCAGTACTCTGAGAATAATGGTAATCATTTAGAATTTGCTGATTATGAGCTTAAGAATATGCTACATCATGCTCATGATTATATCTATAGATTATGGAGCGATAAGGAGTCGGTGCCTCTTAATGTGACTGAGCTCGCCACGCTCTATCATATACCTGGTTATGTTAAAGACTATAATCAAGTTAAGCTCTCTAAGATGGCTACAGCCCCGGCACCTCTTGATCTAGGTAGCGATGGAGTGCTACTCGGGTACAATGAATATAGAGACACAAAGACTCCAATACATATGGGGCGCGAAGATAGAGTGAGACATCTCTATGTCATAGGGCAGACAGGTACAGGTAAGACAGTCACGCTTAAAAATCTTATAATACAAGATATCAAAAATGGCGATGGCTGCTGCTTCATAGATCCGCTCGGTGATGATGTGAATGAGATCTTGGCTAATATCCCCCCTGAGAGATACGATGACGTGATATGGTTCGACCCTGCAGAGACAGAGAGGCCTATGGGATTAAATATGCTCGAGTATGATAAGAATTTCCCAGAGCTTAAGACATTAGTGATTAATGAGATGCTAGGAATATTCAATAAGTTATTTGACATGAAGACAAGTGGCGGGGCAGGATTCGAAGCGATGTTCCGTAATGCTACTCAGCTAGTGATGGAGCATCCAGAGAGTGGCAATACCTTACTTGAGATCTCAAGAGTGCTCTCAGATAAAGACTTTAGAGATTACAAATTATCAAAGTGTAAGAATCCCCTAATACATCAGTATTGGAAAAATGCCGAAGCGACCACAGGTGAGCAAGGCCTCTCTAACTGGGTGCCATTTATCAATAGTAAAATAGATCCATTCCTAACCAATGATATCTTGCGCCCAGTAGTAGCCCAAGAGCAGTCAGCATTTAATATTAGAGACATCATGGATAATAAAAAAATATTATTAGTAAATCTATCTAAGGGTAGACTCGGTGACATTAATGCTAATCTTATTGGTCTTATATTAATTGGCAAGTTTGCCCAAGCAGCACTTGCGAGAGGAAGTAGTGACCATAGGCCAGATTTTTATTTATATTTGGATGAGTTTCAAAATGTAGTTACAGAGAGCATATCTACTATTCTTTCTGAAGCGAGAAAGTTTAGATTATCATTAAATATCGCCCATCAACATTTAGGGCAGCTTCCTGATTATATTAAGACAGCAGTTTTTGGTAATGTGGGGTCAATGTGTATATGTAGAGTAGGACCTGATGATGCACATTTTCTCGAGAAGCAGTTTGCTCCAGTTTTTACGGCTAGTGATCTGATGCGCACAGAGAACCTGAATGCATATGTTAAAATTTTAAATAAAGGCACACCACAAAAACCATTTTCGCTACATATACCATATAATAGTAGAGGCAATAAAGACGTGGCTGATATGCTTAAGAAGTTAAGTTATGAGAAGTACGGTAGGCCACGCCAAGAAGTCGAGGATGAGATTATGAATAAGTATGCGTTTTAGTTAACCCCTTCCGGCTTCGCCACCTTCCCTAAGGGAAGGACAGGGAACATCATGACAATCTTGTCTTTGCATAATCTAAAGCTAATTTAAATACCCCTTCAACATCAAGATTAGAAGTGTCTATATAGTATGCCTCAGGCACTATTTCTAATTTACCATGTTCTCTATTTTTGTCAGAATTATTACGCTCCTCCATTATTTGTACCAGTCTTTCAAAAGTGATACCACTATTTTTAGACTGCTCGTCCTTCCACCTCCTCTTTGCTTGCTCTTCTGGAGATGCGTCAAGATATATTTTAATATGCGCATCTTTAAACACTTCGCTAGTCATATCTCTGCCTTCAGCTACTAATCCTGGTAGTTTAATTTGTGACCTTTCAAAGTCGTATAAAGCTTGGCGCAGCTCTCGGATAGGACTGATGAGTGAGGCCAGCTTACCAATCTCTTCTTTGCTTATTTCTCCCCACACATCCATGCCGCCAATCACAACTTGCTCATCAATAAAAAGAGGAGCCGAAGCCCCTCTTAACGATTCCCCAATTTTTACTATCTCTACTATATTTTTTGCATCAATATTTTTTTGCTTGGCCAGGTATGCTGTCAGCCTATAAAGTGACCCCACATTTAGATAATGGTATCCAAAGTGCTTAGCTAGCATTCTCGCTATTGTACCTTTGCCGCAGGCTGTTGGCCCGTCTATTGCTATGATTGGTATAGGATTGATCACAGCATTATTTATCATACTTTTATTATATCAATAGATATCACATTTTACAAACTCATACTGTGAATAATTATAATTACTTCTTTTTCATATAACTATAAGACGACTGACATCTAGTTGCGAAGTGATTATTATTGTGTTAGTATTATTTGTGAGAAAAGTGTGGCAAAGTCGCCGTACCACTTTTTCTACTTATGAATGGAAAGAATCATGACACAAACTCTTACAGCTATTGGTGCAACAGGACAAAAAATTCAATTCAAATTTCCTGATTTCGTGCCTGAAAGCAAGCGCGTAACAGATTTTCTCAACTCCTTATCCAGAATCAACTGCATCATGCTGATAGCTCTGAATGCAAAATGTTTGCAGACTGAGTTAGAGAGAGGAACCATATCAAGACCTGAGAAGCTCGATCTCGATCATATTAAGCGGATGCTCGCGGAATATGGAACATCTATCACCCTAACACTTTCTAATGGAGATCAGGATTTGCTTGTTGGATTTATTGAGCGAGAAGTGGGTGAGGCTTATCAGAGGATGATGACCCTAATTCAGCCGTGGAGAGTAATCTGGGACAATATTCACAATACAATGTTTGTCTCAGCATCGCCTCATCCGATTTACGGATTTCCAGTTCCTAACTGATTAGTCGCTGCAGGTGGAATATGGAATATCGCAAGCAGGTAGAAGTTATGAGCTTCTTAATACCTGCTTGCATTTTGTTTTGGGTGATATATAATTCATATAGGTTTATAATTAATCTATTAAAAATATGCAATCAATGTCTGCAGCACCAAGTAATGCCGAGCCTAATAACCCGCCTCTAACCCCAGAACAAGAAGCACTAAAAAGACAGAGAGAATTCCATATTAGAAAATGGAATGAGCATGCATTACAACTAAAGAATCTACTAAGATTCAGAAGAAAGACTCCGCAGCATATAATGCATGAAGAGGCCATAAGAGATGACGCTGATTTTGAAAGGAGAATAAGCAAGGAGGCGCCCGCATGGAATGTAAATCTTCAAGAAGCAATAGCTGGCTTCAGAGACAAAGCTTCTAATCCGGATAATCAGAATATTAAAACTCTGATTGTGATCCTCGGTGGTGGTATGAAGTGCGCCTATTCAGCAGGGCAGATTATGGCACTCAATGCAATCGGAATAACTGCAGATAAAGTAGATGCGGTAGTGGGCGCATCAGGCGGAGCAGTCGTAGCTACTGGATATCTCGCAGGCAAGCGAGAGACAGTAGAGGCAAGCAAAATCCTCGCAGAGTCTGGGAGCGACGACGATTTTATTAATGCGAAAAGAGTTGTAAAAGGGGGAAGCGTAGTTAATCTGGACTGGCTTGTGGGGGCGCTGAAAGGTTCAAGTAGAGGCCCCATAATAGATGAAGATAAAATTAGGAATTCTAAGACTGAGCTGTACTATGTTGTGACAAAGCCGACTGACGGAGTAAAGGATCCAGAAGTCGTGCTACTTGATGCGCGTAATCAAGCAGAAGTCCCCTCCTTGGATGAAGCTGTCAAAGCGTCTATGGCACTCGGCCCTAAGATGACTGGTAAGGCTGGTATAATTAATGGTGAGCAGTATTATGACGGCGCTGTCGCAGCTTGTCCTATACAAGAGATAATTGACAAAGTAAAACCGACTCATGTGATAATTCTCCCTCAGCTGCCTTATGAGCTCACAGAAAATATAAAGCCATCTACGAAACAGATGATAGGATCAAGAATTGCCAAGCTTATCGGCTATAATGCTGTTGCCAAAGGTCTGGTTAATAAAAGGCAATTAAGGGAATCGTTAGAATTAATAAAAAAATTAGATGGTGTAAAAATTGGTATTATGTGGCCACCAGACTCTGGTATGAGCACTTTTACTAAAAACAGTACAGAGTTCAAAGCCGCTGTACTTGCAAGCTTTAAAAAGTCATTTGAAGATTGGGGTGTCAAAACTCCAACAGAGCTCCCAGATTTTATTTTGGACTAAAGCCCTTTCAATTTTATATATTTTATGCTAGGATTATTGGTGAGAAAAGTGTGGCAAATTCGCCGGTAACATTTTTCTAACCCTGAGGGGTACATGATGGGAAAAAGGATTGATGAGTTTGTCAAAGCGTGGAATAACTACTGGGACCCAGGATTCGACCAGCGGCTAAATGACGCGGCTATTTGCATTCAAGCAGCTACATGCTTTGCTCTCAGAGACCGGAATCTACTCACCAGGAATGAGCAAGCATTGGTCAAGCTTCTTGAAGAATCTGGATACCTCAGATCCAAGATACAAAGTGAGTGTGGAGTGTCTCTTGTGCTGCCGACTGAACACGAAGGGGCGAACAGATTCTGAAGGGTTTCAGTGTGGTTTATTAGCAGACGCCGTTTGGCGACTCAATTTGATTTGCAGGTCATTAACCTTGTCCGTAAATAACTCCCATGTTACAATATATACATAACAAAATGTATATATTCACTAACATTATGGACATAAACAAAGTTTTAAATAATAAAAGAAGATCAATGGCACTCATTGGTAT
>JANNCJ010000021.1:0-3128 GCA_031386485.1 bacterium | reverse complement strand
GATATATTTCTAATATTTTTTGATTAACTTGTAGTCTTAGCTCTGTATTAGATAACTTTTTATACTCATCACCTGCAAAGAATACTTTAAGCAAATTATTATCTGAGTATCCAGAAGCGTACTGAGTGATCTGTGTCATAGCATAGGCTCGTGTAATATTGCTGAGCGACTTATCGTTTGCTATACCCATATAATAATCAGCGCCTTTGGTCCTGTCTAGACCCGCAAGTGAGGCTGCAGCATATAATCTTAGTGACTCGTATTTAGACTTATCAGTCTCTTTGCTAGCTAAAGTGTCAAAGGCTTTATACACTTCCATACTATTCTTAGTCTCCAAGAGATTGATGAGAATATTAATAGTCTGATCAGACTTCATGCCAGTCAAAACATTCTTGCTTTCCGCAACTTGACCCAGATTTATATTTTTGTTATTCTTCGAGACTACAAATCTTTCTCTGGCTACCACAACTATGAGTAGCAATATTATGAGACTTATGGCTAGTAATATAGAGTTTCTATTTTCTTTGTTCATATAATTTTAGTAGATTATAATCCAGACCCTTCTCCACCTTCGCAACCTGGACCACCACCTTCACAGCATCCAAAACCACCAAAACTACCATTATTTAGTGGCACATCCGCATGAGCTCGCTCGATGAGCGTAGAGCTGTTATTGTCATTGACAAAGATGTTAACAAAAAAACCTATTACAAAGATTGGTAAAGTTATAATTAGTAATTTGATACTCTTAGATTTCATATACTATATATTATACTATAAATATATTAATTTGAATTAAGGAAAGGGATTAAATTCGACATTCTGTGGATAAGACGCGCCAATTACTGGCCGCGCATCTATCTCATCTAAATGCAAATTGTAACATGAGGGTGCTATAGCTTTTACTACATTATAACCATAATCAGTTAAGTAAGTATTCTCTATATTTTTGATATAAACTTTACTTGGCAACTTCAAAGCAATCTCTTGTACACTTTTGTCACTTTTATTTATTAGACTATCATAAGATATTAGTGGGCCATTAATAAAATTTTTAAAATCCAAACTGTTTTCTATATAATATCTATTAGCAAAAAGTAAGACTTTATAAAAGGCTGTACCAAACTCACTGTCTAAGAATCCTTTTTTAATATTTCTAATTTTTTCTTCACTTATATCATTCTGACCTGCTAAGTTAGTATTCATGACCCATAAGTATGAGGCGAAGGCTTCGCTTAATGACCTTAGTATCACTTTATCCAAGCTCTTGCCTGCTGTGCCGCCCACATACCAACCACCATTCATTATTAGTACACAGATAATGCTTGGCGTACTAGCCTCCTCACTATAATCTATCAATCTAATATCAAATCCTCTCTTCTCTAAGTCTTTAATTAAGCTACTTATAATTAATTCCTCAGGTATAGACTTTATATCTATTTGCCTTATAATAGTCATCTCATACCAGCTCTTAAGATAATAATGTCTATTAATTATCTCGTAGACTGCTGAGTCTATAGCTCCCTCCTCATTATAATATGCGCCCGCTCCGTGTGAAGTGCCGCCAATAATAACTTTCTCCCCTCTATAACTATCACAATTGCGATAATGTACGCTCTGCGCTGGGATAAGATATTCTTCTTGCCTCTCATCTGCGAGATCTCTTACTTTTAGATATGAGAATTTATCATTTTTATTAATATTTTGATTAGGGTATTTATCTCTTTGATTTTGAGTCGGCTTAGCAAATTCATCTATGCTCACATATTTATTATTTGCCCGCTTAAGCTCTTCTTCACTTTTAATTAGGACATTTTCTTCTGGGTTAAACTTGACACTAGTGCGCTCAAAGACTTCGCCGAGTGCCTTAGCATAAGACTCCGAGAGGTCGAGAGAGGTGCCTCTACAAAATATTCTATTATCACTAGTCTTCAAATTAATATCGTAAAAAGTAAAGTTGTCGAGCTCATACTTAAGATAATTCACCGGGTTACTAGCTAATATATTCCTACATATCAGCTCATCTATAACGCTATTTATTATAATCATGTCTGACTTAGTATGATCAGCATATTCTAAATAAATAGATCTAAATATATCTCTCACACTCATGCTTAGCGGCAGGTACAAAAACTTAGCACCTCTTGCTACTCTAATTTCTTCAAGTAAGTACTTACTTGCCCCGCGTAACTTTATGTGAAGAGGGGTTATGATTTTATTTAATGTGGGCATACAAGTTAAGATATGAGAGTAAAAGGTGAGTGTTAGTGTCTAAGCAAATATAATTAGAGCTATTAGTCTCTCTGTAAAGATTATTCATGTTAGCTTTAAGGTCAGGCTTTAGATATTCAGAGTTAAGACTTAGTGATCTAGTATTTATAAAGTCTACGCATCTTTTTATCATGGCATTATCTTTAGCGCGAGTATAATGCTCTAGGCATTTAGCTACTCCAGAAGTGTAAGCAGAGTTGTCTGGGTAACCAAATTTAAATTTCTCCCGCATTATTATATCTGCTCGCACACCTAGATCTTCGTCTATATTAGATAGCTCAGCAAAATGAAATGGTAAGAACTTATCTTTGTGACTGGAGTATATAATGAATTCGAAAGTATTATGTGCTTGAAGATATACACTCTGTAAGAATTTGTCCTCGCTCATAAGCTTGCATTCTTTATATGCTGACATGTATATATAAGTTAGTACTGGATAGGAATAGATAGTAGACATATTTTCTTTTTTAAATTCTTCTAAAAGATCTTGATAATCTAAGCCTAGATTATTACGCATACGTATACCGTAGAGTATTAAATATATATGATTATTATTTTTGCTCACTAGAGATTTAGCGTGAAGCTTGTCAAATAAATTTATGATACTTTTTATATCTATATTATTTTTGAATCCACTTTTGTAAGCCATACTAAGGCCAAAAAGGGTAAAGGCTCCCCTAGCATAATCCTCTTCTCCAGGCAGATTAATATGTATTTCTATTTTACTACTTTCAAAATTAATAAAATTAAATAGAAGACTTATTTCTTGATCTATAAGCTTATACAGACTTTCTCTTTTATCTAAATCTTGAAGCTTAATCATAGTTAAATATATTTATTATGATATAATCATAACA
>JANNCJ010000047.1:0-11258 GCA_031386485.1 bacterium | reverse complement strand
ATTAAGAGGTAATAATAAAGTCTTAATTAATATATTAAAAAGAAGAATAAGTTATTATTATATGAATTCTAATTTATTTAAAAACAATAAAGTCTACATTATTACTTATACAAATAAAGAAAATATAAATAAATCCCCAAGTTATGATAGAATAGTAGAAGATTTAAAATATATATAATATATGTGGAACACACTAATAATTAACCCCCTTACTCAGACATTACACTTTTTGCTTAGTTTTAGTGGAGATATTGGTGTAGCAATAATACTTTTTACTATATTAATTAAGACTTTATTATTACCTCTTAATATTCAAGCCTCACGCACTAGTCAAAATATAAGAAAAATACAAGGGCATATTGAGGATTTAAAGAAAAAACATAAAGGTAATGCGAGAGATCTTGGACTAGCCCTTTCTAGCTTATATAAAGATAATAATATTAAGCCCTTCTCAGGTATACTTAATCTTTTTATTCAAATACCAATACTCTTTGGTCTTTACACAATATTAGTACATGAAATTGGAAGCATAGCAAACAAGATGGCCTTTGGTCTTATAGACGTCTCCAAAGCGAATATTTGGCTTGCTATGCTCACTTTCCTCACTATGTTATATCTTATGCACATTTCTGTTAAAGACATGACTGTAGCCGAGAATGCGAGCGATTTCCAAAAGGAGTTTACTAAGATGATGTCTATGCAGATGAAATATTTCCTCCCGGTTATCATGTTAATTTCTTCTATATTCTTACCCGCCGGCCTCACTATATATTTCGTAATAAGCAATATCTACGGTATTGGTCAATATTATTTTATGAAAAGAGTGGTGAAGTAGAGAATAAAACTATTCAGACAGTATCTTACCGGTGTCGAGTAGCCAGAGGGAGAGGTCGCGCTTATTGATAAAAGTTACAGCATCTAAATATCTAACAGGCTTATAAAAATCTATACTTTGACCAGCTATCAGAGAGAGATCGTATCTAAAATATTTATTGTTCTCTGTGTTATAAAGAGTTAGATAATCTATAAAGCTAACATTACCCTTATACCACTCATCAGGCAGGCTATAAATACTAGTCCCCACAGATTCTCCGCACAATATCGTGAGTGACACATAAGTACATTTGTCTGGAATGCTCATAATATTTATTTTATTTTTTGTAAGGCTTCTTATATTATCAGTGTAATATAAAGATTCCCCATCAAAATATATATTCTTATAGTCTGGAAGTATTTTATTAATTATTTTATCACTAGTTAATATCTCTACTTTTTTTGTCTTTATGTTGATCTGCATTATCGTCTGTGTAGTCACATTGCTCGGCTTACTCTTAATCAAAATATTATCAGAATTAAGCCACTCTACATTAAGATCGCTAAGTGGGGAATTATATAAATTCACCGTCTCTTTGGAGACTATATCGTATAAGTTAAGTGAGGAGCCACTGGATTCTCTTTTAAGAAAAGCCAATTTGTTAGAATTTTTTGAAAAATTAAAATCTAAAACATTTTCCCCAAGCAAAGTTTTTTCCAAGAAAGAAGTTTGAATATTAGGTACACTTACAAGATAGAGAGTAAATTTGTTATTTAGAAAAGCTCCATAAGCTTGATCATATGAAAAGTTAGACTTTAAAACATTACTTATAAGCTCTGAAGAAATTTGCTTAGCGGCAAAGAGAGGCTCTCTAGACTCATACAGACCACCACTTTCTTGATCCATAAATACTATATTTGTAAGCAGTGGGCTGCTAGTAGAAAATGATTTTTTTAGCACAGAGTATCCAGATATGGATAGTGGCCAGATGTGGACGAGCTCACTATACTCACTCTCAGCAAAATCGTCATCAACAAGATTATTATCGGTATAGTACTTGTCAGCTCCTGTGCTACTTGCATTTATAACTGGGAAGCCAGTATTATCCACTACCGACACAACGGTTGGCGCTGACTTTCTAAAAATTAAAAAATAAGCAAGCAAAAAAGCAATAACAACAAAAAGAATAGAAGCTAAAATTAGTTTATAATTTAGAGAGCTCTCATTACTTCTAGGCGTATTATACTTAGTGTCTACTGGTGTAGATTTTTGCACAGTTTCTAATTTTATATTATTATTTTCCATATTTTTATTTTATCTTCCAGTGGTAGACCAGTGCCACGGCTCTACGTCTATCTTATTATAAAAACCATATTTTATAGCGTTGGCCCTTAACCATTTATAGGCCTTACTATCTTTGCCCCCAGCCGACTTGCCTGCCTCACTAAAGTCGATAGCTCTCCCACCCTGATGATTTGATCTCCCAGGCAACGCTGTTGGAGGATTACACTTAGCTGCTGGATTAGTAGCATTAGCTGACCCCCCACAATTAGCAGACCTTAGTTGTATTTGCTGCTCATTACTACGCCAATCACCTCTGTCACTAACTTTGGTTAGGTTAATTCCATCCGCCTTAGCAGCTGCTATTAAGTCTCTCATGTTCTGTTCTACTTCTTTACAAACTTCTATGTATCCATTCTTCGTATCTGGTACACGCACTACATTCTCGGGTGGGCAGATAGCTCCTCCCGCCGGAAGCACAACTATTGGAGCTTCGTTATCTACACCACTCTCTGAGTCGATATCTGGCGGTCTCACCATATCCTTGAGCGTATTAAAGTTAAGCGTGTTAGCGAGAAGGTTAGGGTTAATGGTATTCATAATAGTCCAAACAGAAAAAACAAATATAAGACCAACAACAACTCTCTTAATAACCTCTTTACCCTCCAACTTTTTATTAATTATATCAGTAGTCAGATAAAGTGTGCCGCCGTATATGAGATAAAATACAGACACTACTACTATCAGCATAAGTAAGTACATAAATATAATATTCATGTACTCGCCTAGTCCCCCATCTCTAATTATAATTGTCTTAGTTATATTTGTCCCTGTGCCAAGTGGCTCTATAAGAGTATAACACTTATAATTTTTTGACCCCCCACAAGCTGCGTCTACACGCCTTTGCTCCGCGTCCTTAATTATTTGTTCATCTATTCTCCTTTCTTGTTCTATGGCAGCGTTTGATACGCCTTCTGTAGTATTATACAATGGCTCTTCTGGGCTTTGAGCTATAGATATATTTAAATCACTATACAAAAAAATAAAACAAAATAAAAACAAAACTTTTACCACCTTTTTTAAATTAACCAACATCATAAACATATTCTATCACGAAAGAATTAGAAATTAATAAGTAGTTCACTCTCACCATATTGCATTAGCTTCTTGTCATTGTCTATTTTAAGCTTTACTGACGCTTTGCCTCCTGCGTCAGGTAGTTTTAGTGTCCTTATATTACTAGTGGTATTGTTATTCTTGTTATTAATTACCCAGTTATAGTTAAGCTTATCTAAAATATTATAAAAGAGTGGTATACCGACGAGGCTAAGCTCACTATTTTGACTCGCCTTTAAAGTGCCACTCAGATTATTAGAGTATAAAGTATTTTCGCCTGATCTCCTCATGATTAAGACTTCAGGACTAACGAGTTTGACGCTAATCTTTTCGCTTATGCTGTCACTACTTAGTCTCGGACTCACAGTCACGCTCACCTCATTTACATTATCAGCACTATCAGGCATATCTATGTCTATATAATTAACCCCGAGACCTCCACCTTTAATAATTTCCTCATTAAGCTCCCATGTAAAATAGAGATCTTTATCGCTTATAATATCCTTGCCATCAATGATACTAGCAAAGGCATGCACCCTCACCCTGTCTCCTGGAGTAGACAGTCTTTTGCCCTCATACCAGTAAGGTGCGTAAGAGTTAAGTCCTTCATAAGAAAGGCTAATAGATTTTGGTATCATTTTTATTCTCTTATTATACTTTGCGCCACTTGGCGTGGTCACAAAGACATCAATTTGAGAGACAGATTCCTTCATAATAAAAGCTTGTGATGTTAGGCCAAAACCCTTTTTAACCAAATTATTATCAAGAACCCAAGCGATATCTGCTTTATTAATATCAGCGTTATACTCATCTAAAAATAATAAATAAGTCTCACCAGTTTTAGGATTTTTGGGGGTAATGTTGATTTTGAAATCTTCAGGAGCTATCTGAGCGAACCCAAAACTAATTAAAGCAAAACCCGCACAAAATGTTAGAAGAATTTTTTTGAAGAATTTAGTAAGAATTTTTGTTTTCATTTAGATGTTATTTCTTTTGATATTTTGTATCTTTTGTATTTCACGTGGGTCGCTAGTTATAATCTGATCCTCGGTATGACTCGCTATAATCTTGATGGCTGCATGCTTGAGACCAGCAAAGAATATACCTTCACCTACATTACTTTGCAGTAATAGATATTTTTCTTCATCAGTCAGGTTAAAAGTTTTTTGTATAAGATCTATAGTTGTTGGCGATTGTTTTAAAAGTATTTGTATCGAAGAGTTGGTGATGATTGGCACACCGTATTCACTTTTTAGAAAGTCATTCACGTCTTGGGTAATGGTAGCTAGTCCAAGATAATACTTACGTCCTCTTTTGGCTAAGCCATATAAGAAGCTTGCCGTATCTGGACTTTTCATCATAATCCAGGCCTCATCCACGACAAGCAGTCTCTTTCTTATATCTTTACGCACAGCATTCCAGATATAATGAGAAATGAGGAACATAGCCACAGGCTTAAGATCGTCTTCCATATCACGAATAGAAAATGAGACACAGACTTGATCTATATTAACGTTAGTCGGCTGATTAAGAAAACCAGACCAGCTACCTTTGGTAAATTTTTGTAGCTTCTCTATTAAGCTCTCACTATTATCAAATCCAGATAAGACCATTTCAAAATCAGTGAGTAGTGGCGGATCAATATTACTAAAGTCACTATCAGGTGTTATGTCTTTAAGAGCGTATGTCTCCGTGATGGCCCTATCTACTATTGAGTCTTCTTCTGGAGAGAGGCCACCAAACATAACCCTAAATAATCCGACCAGTGTCACAATATTTGACCGTAGGACATCGCTCATACTCTCATCGGGCCCAGGAAGTGGTAGGTCAAAAGGGTTAATGTGATGATCGCCGGTGAGTGAGATATTAAAATATCTGCCTCCTACTGCATCGGTTAGAGCTTCATACTCACGCTCAGGGTCAATGATAATAACTCTTGTATCAAACATGAGAGTACGAAGTATCTCAAGCTTGGCACAATATGATTTACCACTTCCAGACTTAGCAAAAAGTATTGAATTATAATTTTCTAAAGAGAATCTGTCAAAAAGAATTAGAGACCCATTGTGCCTATTAATACCATAAAGTATGCCACTGTCGCTAGTCAGATCAAAAGAAACAAAAGGAAATGTGGATGAGAGCGGCGAAGTGTTAATCTTAGTGGTGACTTTTAGCTCGTCTTTACCAAGAGGTAAATTAGAAATAAAAGCCTGATCTTGCTGATAAAGAGCTGGCCTAACTTGTATCATATTACTTTCAAGTAAACCCTTTATCTCCCTCTCCACTTTGTCTAAATCAGAATCATCTTTGGCGTAAATGGTAATATATAAGCCGACCTCATACATTTTCTCCTCTGCTTGCATGAGGTCGTCACGCAGACTCTCAAGATCCTCAAAGGCGGTCTCAAGCATCGGGTCCCTCACCATACCTTTCTCTTCTCTTGTCATCATCTGACTTTGCACCTCGGCGACTTTACGCTGGAATTTTTTCATCATCTCTACTGTCTCTATCGGTGTAATATGTATACTAATATCAAAGACTTTATCAAGATTTATAAGTGGTGAGAGCCAGTTATCGCTAAGAAATCGTGGGTAAGACATTATAAAATAGGTGCGACCCTTCACATCCCCGATAAAAAAGTCTTTAGGGTTAACCTGAAAAGCCGAAGGAGCCAAAGTGTCTTTGATGGTACGGGTTGCGGCAATATTAATTTCCTTTTGAAGAGGTGTCTCTGCGCCCAGTGCGTCCTTCTTTTTAAACAAAACATCAAGTATACTCATATTTAAATTATAACACACTCTAAAGTGGAAGATATTATTTGTTAACAAATTCCAAACTCTTTATATGAGCGCCTTACTCTCTGGGCCAGGATTATACATCTGATAGTATAGCTCCATTATTTCTGGAGTGCCAAGGGCAACACTGCGTAGCCCACATCTAGACAATCCTTGCTCTACCACGCTCATACGCTCACCAAGCTGCTCTTTGATATTAAGAAAAGCGTTATCTTCGGCTGTGCCGGCACTGTTAAAATTAAGTAGATTCTTATTATTTTGCACTATGGCTGCGGTATAAGGTATTACAACATAGAACTGCTTATTCATAATATTTGAGCTGGCAGTAAATGATTCTATATATGTTATGTATTCTACAGTTTGCAGTTTTAAAAGATCATTATCTATCTCTTTAACTCTATTTTTCATCAGCTCAATATAGGCATCTATATTAGCACGCCTTGATTTACAAAGTATTTGTATAGAAAAGTCTAGTGAATTAAAAAAGTTTTGGAATTGATTAATTATAGCCAACTGCTCATCCTCACTCTTTAGAGAAAGATTAAGCGAGCTGATCATAAGTATAACCCGATACTCATTACCCCCAAGATCGATTACCCCATCTTTGATGTTTTGTATTGGTACTATGTCTTGAGATGCTTGCCCTTTCATAATTTAATTATAGCACAAACTTATTTGCTAATAACATACTCGTCCTCACTTTTAACAGGTTTTACGTTAAGCAAGGTTGATATTTGGGTTAGCTTCGCCTCGCTTTTCTCTGTTATCATGTCGCTAGGCAAGAGAAGGGCATCTTCTTTCTTTTGCCAAGTATATAATCGACTTTTGGAATAAAATTTAAAAGCATTTTCTAAGGCATCGACAAAATTCCTATTATTTATTTTCACAAAAGCGAGAGATAAGAAAAGTGCTGTAGGCAAGGCGGCAAAGATGAGACCTAATATATTAGAGCCTGTTAATCTAAAGCTGATATAGACAGAGCCTAGGGCGCCAAGGCAATAAGCTGTTTGCTTCCAAGTCAGTGGGCCGAGTATTTTGTCCTCGATATCTATAAATTGGGGTACTCTAAATTGCATATTTAAATTATATTATAGTTTAACTCTTTTTCACAGTCTTATCAACAGGATCAATACGATTAAGATAGGGATCTGTCCCGTCTACCACTTCAAACTCTTCTGTTTTATTTAAAACACTCACCAGTGGAGGCTGCTCATTAATTTTACTTATGTCTTTTGTTACGCTTCCGTCCGCGGGTAAGTCAGCTACCTTGTTTTCTAAAAGTTCATCGATATTCTTATTAGTCATATTGCTAACTATTTGAGCACGCAAGTCTAGGATACTTTCCTTGTCGCCTTCGCTTAACTCTAACTTTTTAACAAGACCAGATTTGCTCATGATAAACTCATTCACATCAAGTGTTATCTGACTTCTTGTGCCTAAGTCGAGCTTGGCAAGCTCTGAATTTATCGCCGCCTCAACACTATCATAGTCGCTAATTTGTAATAAGATTAATATAATTTCAAGCTCTAGAGTCTCAGCCTCAAGCTCATTTAATCTATTTACTTTTACGATTAGGTCAAAATTGTGCCTAAAATACTCACCCATTATAAAGTCCTTGATAGCTGGGTCATGTTTACTTATCTCCTCGTCTAGCTCTACTCTTAATTTGGGATTTATCATATCTTAATTATATAGCAAATCATCGATATTACAAAATCTATTATTTATTAATGAGCCCACTACTCTTTTACAGCCTCTATAAGCTCCCTAATATCATTTTTGATATAACTGTTTACAATTGCTGATTTCTTTTCTGCATCCTGACTAATTTTTTTGATTTTTATTTGAGCCTTGTCATTATCTCTTTTAAGGAGAGTGGTGCTGGCACAAGGCGTCTCTGTGGTGCTAGCTATAATATTAATAATATCTCTTTGCGCTTTAACTAGATCGAGGACAACAGAGTCAAGCTTGATAATGCTTTCTTGTATTTGGTCACGAGCAGATTTTTCTTCTGAGCTGGAGGCTACGGCGATCAACGTGCTGACTAATTTATTTTTGTCAGTTAATTGTTTTTGTATTTGAGCACTGACTTTGTCTTTTCTTTGATTTAATTTTATTTTGATTTCACAAAGCTCAAGCCTCGTGTCCTTTTTAAGCAACTCTTCTGTGCTTGTACTGGTTGTGGTGGACGAGCTCATTATGGTTGAGCTTGATGTAGTGGTTGCAGCTGAGCTCGAGGATATTAAAATGCTTAGACTTTCTGTAGAAGTTGTAGTTGTTGTACTATTCAAACTCTGTGCATTCGCGAGAGAGCCGAGAGTGAGGGCTATTATAAGGCTTATTAGGTATTTCATATTATTCTATATTAATATTAGCAAAACTATCTATGCTGTCGATAGTCATGATGGCTTTGGTCTTATTTTGTGTGAGGCTTGGCTCAGTATTAATGTCTAGTGATCCAGCTGCATTATCTACTTTTGTATATGCGACAATGTTCGGGCTTGTATTATTTGTGTTTACATTATCAACATCAGTTAATATAAACATAAAAAGTGCGGCGACCATTCCTGAGAATCCAAAACCCCAAGCAAACAAAGGAGACTTAAGTCTATAAACAAATGACGGTGAAGGGGTAGGAGTGGGCAAGGCCTCCATCTTATTTAAAATACGTAAAAAGTCTTCCTCATTTACATTAAGACCACTTTTTTCATATTCTAAATATTTTATTAAATCATTTTTCATACTTGTTACGCTGTAGCTTTATGCGTAAGCGGATTATTCCTTTTATAGCTTTCTCTTATTTTGGCTAGCGCTCTAGA
This sequence comes from bacterium, assembly GCA_031386485.1. Classification (GTDB taxonomy): domain Bacteria; phylum Patescibacteriota; class Minisyncoccia; order Phycocordibacterales; family UBA5272; genus JAUPVO01. The sequence goes on along the minus strand of JANNCJ010000047.1, from coordinate 2,433 downwards.
CTCTAACTTTCTTACGTTTGCTAGGCTGGTATCGAGCGCCTCCGCTATTGTCTCTGTGTCAGCATCTGCAAAGTATCGCATATTAATAACCGACGCTTGATCCTCACTGAGCGTGTCAAATAGTGAGCGAATTTTAGATATTTCTAGCTTGGTATCAAGAAAGTCATTAGCGTCCCTGATTGATTCGTCTTTAATCAGCTCTACCATTTCGTCTTCGAGATGCAGAGACTTCTTCTTTTTGCTCTCATTAATTATGAGGCGAAGGGCTATCATCATGAGGTATGAGAGCGGCTTCATCTTTATCTCATAAGTTGGTAACTGCTCATACCACCTTAAGAACACTTCTTGGCAAATATCAAGCGACCTGTCTTTATTCTTGGTTTTACTTAAGACAAGTCTGTAAAGAGGCGTATAGAGCTCAGCATAAAGCAAATTAAATGCTGACTTGTCGCCAAGTTTTGCTTTATTTATAAGCTCAATTAGAGAATCGCTATTCATAAATTATTATTTATTTGCTTTATGCCGCCACTCTCTACATTATATAACATATTTTAAGAATATTTGTGACACTTCCACCACTTAATGTGTTATAGCGCCCTTAACTCCACTCCACTTGACTAATCACTCAGCAAGATGTATATTATGTGATAACTACCGCGCAATCCCGCACGTTAGCATCTCATGCAACGCCAAAGGAGACAGAATGAACAAGACGGCGAGTGAGGAAGAAAAATCCAATGCGAGAATTTGGATCATCATAATCATGGTCGTGGTGTTGGCGCTTTTAACGGCCGGAGAGTCGCTGGGCACCCTCTTCTCTCTTATATGTGGATTGTTCGCTTGTGTCATGGCTTATTTGGCCATACACGTTCTCATTTCTCTCGACTTTCCACGTCAAGAAGGGTGAGCGTGACAAAAGTTCGTCCCCCACCCTAACACCCCGCTTGCGGGGTGTATGTTTTTATATAAAATAGCAAAGAATGTATAAAAAAATAAACTAACTCCACGAATTTGCATTAATCCGGGGAGTGTGATACCATATATTCATGCAAATACAAAGACTTCAAAAAATCGATGACCACATCACGCGAGGCAGAGTCCTGATTATTTATGGCCCAAGACGTATAGGCAAGACAACTGCTTTAAAGGATTATTTGTCGCGAAATTCTGGCAAGAATATTTTTTTTTCTACCGGTGATGACATTAAGCTTCGTGAACTATTTATGTCACAAGATCGATCGTCACTGCTCTCTTTTGCAAAGTCATATGAGATAATCGCTATAGATGAAGCACAACAAATACAACATCTTGGTCTAGGAATCAAAATGATTATAGATGAGTATCCCGATAAAAATATCATTTTAACTGGATCATCTTCTTTTGAAATTGCGCAGAATGTAGGTGAGCCGCTCACAGGTCGACACTTTACACTAACCTTTTTACCATTTGCTCAAAGTGAAATATTAGTTAGCGATTTCGAGCTTAAGAATAATCTTGAGAATTTTCTTATTTACGGCTCTTATCCAGAAGTTTTAAGAGAGATATCAAAACATGATAAAGAAAAGATACTCCAAGAGCTCGTCTCTTCTTATCTTTTTAAAGACATTCTAGCTTTGGATAAAATAAAATCACCAGACACACTACTTAAAATCGTGAGAGCATTAGCGTTTCAAGTAGGCAACGAAGTGTCGTTTGCGGAGCTGTCTAAGCTCGCACAAGTAGACAATAAGACAGTTCAGAGATATATAAATATACTAGAAAAAATGTTTGTAATTAAGAGATTAACATCTTATAGTAGGAATCTTAGAAATGAAATTTCTAGTAGGTCTAAATTTTATTTTATAGATTTGGGAATCAGAAATGCAGTAATCTCACAATTTAATAGCCTAGAAACCAGGAATGACATAGGTGCATTATGGGAAAATTTTATATTTATGGAAATGTATAAAAGGTCAGCAACAAAAGAAGAGTTTGCTAATTTCTATTTTTGGAGAACTCATAATAACTTAGAAATAGATATAGTAAAAGAAAAGAATGGAAGCTTAGAAGGTTATGAGTGTAAATGGAAAGAGAGAAATTCTAAAGGTGTTAAAGTTTTTGAGGAAGAATATAAATCTGAGAATGCAAAAGTAGAAATAATAAGTAGAGAAAATTATTTAAAGTATTTGATTTAAATTTGTGTTAGTCAAGAAGACTTCCACAAACTGATTTGACATTTATTCATTTTTCATTCATAATACCGCTGACTCTTTCACTTTAACTCGCGTACTATAGCCTAGTACGCAACGGGTCGATACCGTCTCATTTCATTAACCTAGAATCAATGATTTTATTTACAAAATAAAGTTTTGTGTTAATCAGATTTAGTAATTTCTTTGTAGGGAAAAGTAGAAGAGAGGTAATCAAGAGAACAGATATTATTTAAGTATGAGA
>JANNCJ010000030.1:0-3771 GCA_031386485.1 bacterium | reverse complement strand
CTTCGCAGGACACGGCCCCACCACGTTCCCAACTTCACTAAAGTTACGCGGGACAAGAAAACTACGCGGGGCGCGCAAAAACTAAGGCCAAAATACTGGGTCACGGTTTTGATGCAAGATATCCAGTATAAAAACTTCATCGCCATCGATTGAATAGAATATGCAAAATGGAAACTTCTTTAAATTGACTCTTCTTACGCTTTTATGTCTTATAGAATACATCAATGGATTTAACGCTAGATTTTTATTTATTGTTCTAATCTCTAGATCAAACTGCATTGCAAATTTTAAATTAATATCAGAATAGTATTTTACTATATCTAAAAGGTTAGACTCAAAATCTTTTGAGAGTGCAATTCTATACATTTTTCTTTTTTGAATCCCAGAATGAATTTAAAATTTGATCAATGCTTCTCTTTGAAACCTGACCTTTTTTAACTTTAGCAAGTAGCGCATCTAAGTGCGACGCTAATGATTCGCTTATTGGGTGTGAGTTTTTATTGTAAATCGAGTTATCAAAAGTTGTATTAGTTGCACTTTTGTAATTAATTCTACTTTTTTCTTTTATCATAATCTAAGTATATCACAAATTAAAATCAAAACAAAAACTCTATATTTTACAAATAATTTGTAGGAAATACAGAGTTTTTGCTTTGCCAACCGAAGCTTCATGCGAAGGTCTGGTTTTAATCTTTTAGTTAATCGAAATTATATATGAGCAACCAGTCCTTCCCTTGGGGAAGGTGCCCAGAGGGCGGAAGGGGTTGCATTTGAATCCGTGCATGTGCGTACTTTTTGTTCCACTTTTTAACCCGAACAATCCTAAGATTGCGATAAGAGATAATTTCTCTTGTAATCTATGTTGGGATTTTTGTTACTTCTCGATGTAACACGTATGATGATTTGAAAGATCATAAATCTTTTTTGAATTTAATCAAAAGCTTTCTTTCTAAATAAATATTAAGAAAACTTATCGACGAAATGCATGCACCCAATTGGGTGTGCACGATTTCCAATTTGGAATTAATCCACGACCAGCTTCCGCTAGCCGTGCCTTGTTACGACTTACTCCTTGTTACCGAACTTGCCTTAGTCCTTAATTAAATAAAGCCTTTGGGCACTTCCAGCTCCCTTGAGTTGACGGGCAGTGAGTACAAGAGACGAGAACGTATTCACCGCGGTTTAGCTGACCCGCGATTACTAGCAATTCCGGCTTCATGTGGGCGAGTTGCAGCCCACAATCTGAACTGGCGGACAGTTTGAAGGATTGGCTCAGAGTTACCTCGTCGCGACCCGTTGTCTGTCCGATTGTATTATGTGTGTAGCCCAAGATGTCAAAGGGACATGCTGATCTGGCGTCATCCTCTCCTTCCTCCCCCGAAAGGGGGCAGTCTCGTGTGACACGTAAAACACACGACGAGGGTTGCGTTCGTTACCCCACTGAAGGGAACAGTTCAAACCACGAACTGACGACGACCATGCATCACCTGCTAGATAGCCTTGCGGGGGACGTATTTCTACGCCTTACATTCTAGTTTCAAATCTTGGTGAGGTTCTTCGTTTATCGTCGAATTAAACCACATAATCCACTGCTTGTGCGTCTCCCCGTCTATTCCTTTGAGTTTTAATCTTGCGATCGTACTTCCCAGGCGGCAGACTTACCGCGTTAGCTTAGCCACACAGAGGGTCGATACTCTATATAGCGAGTCTGCAACGTTTAGGGCGTGGACTACTGGGGTATCTAATCCCATTCGCTACCCACGCTTTCGTGCTATAATGTCAGGTGTGTTCTAGTGAGCTGCCTTCGCTTTTGGTGTTCTCAATAATATCAACGGATTTCACCCCTACACTATTAATTCCGCTCACCCCTAACATCCTCAAGAAATACCGTTTCGAATGCAATCCACAGGTTGAGCCTATGGGTTAAACACTCGACTAATATCTCCATCTTCGCACGCTTTACGCCCAATAATTCCGGATAACGCTTGGACCACTCGTATTACCGCTGCTGCTGGCACGAGTTTGGCAGGTCCTTATTCATAGGGTACAGTCAATATACTTCTTCCCCTATAAAAGATCTTTACATACCGAAGCACTTCATCGATCACGCGGTGTCGCTCCGTCAGGCTTTCGCCCATTGCGGAAGATTCTCGACTGCAGCCACCCGTAGGTGTATGGGCCGTGTCTCAGTCCCATCGGTGGAGGTCAGCCTCTCAGCTCTCCTAAGCGTCATAGCCTTGGTAGTCCATTACACTACCAACTAGCTGATACTGTCCAGGCCTTTCCCCAAGCAATAAATTTTTACTCTTGCGAGACCATCTTGTGTTACTCCTCCTTTCGGAGGGCTATTCAAGACTTGGGGGGAAGTTCCTAGATATTACTACCTCGTTTGCTACTAGACTGTCATTCTTCCACATCTCGCTTGTTCTTGTATTGCTACTCGACCTTACTCAATGCTTCTAAATGATTAGTCCCGTTCAACTTGCATGCCTTATCCACACCGCCAGCGTTCATCCTGAGCTAGGATCAAACTCTTAAACTAAAAAGTGGAACAAAAGGTTCGTACATGCGACATAAATATTATTATTGCGAACCTTTTAAAATCGCGATAATTTCTGACTTAACAGAATATTTACATCTTTGGATTCATATATAATTGTCAACGAACGTAAGGGGAAGTATAGCATAAGGCAAAACAAAATGCAAGGCCATATATTCAGAGTTACTTTTACCCCAACTACGCACTTGCATTAAAATAGGCACCCATCAGTTGGAGCCAAGAATTGCTCCAGAAGAAAGACATCCATGAACTTAGTCTAAGCGATCAAATCTTATGAGAATTTGTCTTTTCACATGGCGGATTTCTTTTTCAACTTCCACAAAGATATTTGGCTTCGCTAGCTTACGGTATACTGAGGGAACACTTGCTGCAAGTATCCCTTTTTCTTTTCCGAGACTTACCAGTCTGGCGAGAAGCTGGGAAAGGTTCATTTCTTCAAGCTTTTTCATGCCGTTCTCCATTGGTGAGAAGAAAAATGTTACCGGCGACATTGCCACACTTTTCTCACAAATAATCCTAACATAAATTACGCAAAAATAAAAGCAGGTGATGCTTAGTTTGTATGACTTATTTTGTATGCCATTAAAAACGAACCCAAAGCTAATCAAAAATACTATCACGCTTCTCGTGCCTTAACCTTAAAATGTTTACAATCTTTTTATTTTCGTATATTGTAAAATATATTACATTGGGAAAAATTTTAATCTTAGATAGTCTTACATTACCAAATCTTGTCCTGTATATTAGAGGAGAATTCTCTAATAATCTTATAGAATTCGTCAACTGATTTTTAAATTTATAGCCTAACACTTTATCTATACTTTCATAGTAAAGTTGTGCATCTCTAACCTCCATTTCTGCCTCTTCTACTAAAATTACCTGATACATGTGCTTATTTTATAATTGCGCAAGAAGCTCATTTGCAGATATGAATTTCCCACCATTCAAATATTTTCTTTCTCTCTCTAACATCTCTTCTACCTCTTCCTCAGATAAATCATCTTCAAAATCGCTTTCCATATTCAAAATAGAAGCGGCGATACTGAGCTGTTCGTCTCTATCCATTACTTTTATCTGCTCCATGATTTCTAACATACTTATATTATACACTATTAAAATATTTTCCCAAAAAAAATGCAAGCACAATATTCAGGTCTCAGGGCTACCCCATACGACCAATCATTAGACCCGTCCCCAAATAACTTTTTACA
>JANNCJ010000017.1:0-5100 GCA_031386485.1 bacterium | reverse complement strand
TATATTTATAATTTTATATATTAATATTAACATGCTATATCATATGGTGCGTCGGGATGGATTCGAACCATCGGAGCCCAGGGGGCGACAGATTTACAGTCTGTTGTAATAGACCACTCTACCACCGACGCGAGTCTAGTTGCTAGTTATTTGTACCTAGTTGCTAGTTAATTCATAATAACATATTTTTAACTTTTCTCAAAATTTACTTTGGTTTTTTAACTCAAAACAAAATATGCTTACACTGTAAGCATATTTTGTAAATATTTTTGAATATTTGGGTTAACCCCTTCCGTCCTATGGACACCTTCCCCAAGGGAAGGACAGAATACCGATGGGCCAGTGCTTCCTTTGGGGAAGCTCCGCGTAGCGGTGAAGGGGTTTGCATCGCTACCCTACTATCTCAAGACCCATAGATCTCGCAGAGCCGGCGATAATTTTCTCGGCCTCCTCTACTGTATTAGCAGTGAGATCTGCGAGCTTATGCTCAGCTATGGCTCTTATTTGCGCTGCAGTAATCTTACCAGCCTTGATGCTGCCTGGCTTAGCGCTCATGCTCTTCAGCCCTGTCGCCTCCTTGATCATGCTACTTGCAGTAGCTGACTTAACTACGAAGTCATATGTCCTATCTTCATAGGCATATATCTTAACGTTAAGAAGACCTTTCATATCTTTGGTAGCCTCATTAAATTTCTTAGTGAAGTCAGCTATATTGACTCCAGCTTGTCCGAGGGCGGGCCCAAGTGGCGGCGCAGGTACTGCCTTGCCAGCCATAATTACCACCTTTACTTTCTTTGTTACTTTTTTATTTGGATCCATAGATTTATATTGTTAAATTTTAATAGAGTCTAGGTTCATACTAGATTTTATTAATCCTGCACTGTATGGTGCGGGATTTTACTTAGAAGCTTATATATAATACACTAAATCTTCCTTACTTGCAAGAAGTCGAGCTCAACTGGTGTCTCACGTCCAAACATGTTGACGAGCACATTAAGCTTACCTCTCACCTTATCGACTGAGTCGACTTTACCTTCAAAGTCTTTAAACGGCCCCTCATTGACTATTACTATCTCACCCTCCGTGAGCTCCACCTCGTGAGTCACCGTGACTGACTGCATTTTGCCAAGTAGATATTTGACCTCCTTATCGGTTAGCGGTACCGGAGTGTTACCCGCTCCGACAAATCCAGTCACTCTAGGAGTATTACGCACTACAAACCAAGTATTGTCATCTACTATCATGTCGACTAGTACATAGCCCGGATAGACTTTCTCCTCTGTCTCTACCCTCTTGCCACCTTTTACTTTTATTTTCTTTTCTATTGGTACTACTACGTCGAATATTTTAGATCCGAGGTCGAGTGACTCGATACGTTGCTTTAGATTTCTCATTACCGCATTCTCATATCCACTATAAGTATGTATAGCGTACCAATTCCTCTCATTATTAACTTGCTTAAGATTGAGATTAAGCTCCTTATCATCATCACCCAGATTAATTAAGTCTGACATATTAATTTACAAATTTGGTTAATAATTTTTGTAATCCATAATCAGCACCACCCAGAATACTAGCAGCCAAGATAGAGACTACGAGCACAGATACAGACGAAACTATCACCATATTCCTGGTGGGCCATTTGACAAACTTCATTTCGTTTAACACTTCACTAATAAATTTTTTGATTTGCATATTTATATTATACTATTATTTTTCCAAATTAAAAACCCCTCGTGGGCCTGCAAATATAATAACATTATATAGATTAAAAAGCAAATAAAAAATCACTTTTATATTGTAAAATTAAATTATCCCTGCCTTGTACAGTTTTGTCCCAGTGTCTTCATTTTCAGCATGGACAAAAGCCCAGCTCTCAGGTGAAAAGGTTAAACCTTCTGCAATCCAAATTTCAAAATCTTTATCAGCAACTCTGAAGCATATACGTTCATATCTACGAAACTTATTTCCATCCATACCATTTAAAAATTCATGCTTTGTAACATTTAAGACTTTTAATAATTCTTTTTTAAGATTGCTCCAAGCATTCCATTCATTACCTTCAAACACCATCTTATCTGTGAGACGTGGGATTTTCATTGAGGATGAAAACTTGGTTGCCTTAAATAGCGCAGTAAGCACTTTATCAAGTACATTCTCCAATCCCGGAGTCTTAGCTAATTCTTCAGGAGTGACTCTGCTTAGAATATCACTTTTAGAATTCTCTATAAATTTGCTAAGCTCAGCTTTATAAGTAAAATCATCATAATATTCTGCTGTCATTTTATCATAATTACGTTCTGATGCTTGCTGCTCATGTAGTTCATTACTAAAAGCTATGCCCATAGCTTTACTACTTTCTCTGACTACATTTTGTTCTAAACCTACAGGTTCTGCGATAGGAATTATTCTGCTAACTATCTTATATTTATCTGGGCCAACATACTCTATTCCGTCAATAAGTAACTCGGCATTATTATTCATGTCTTTTCCTCTAAATCCACCTGTCCAAGCAGAAGACTGTATTCTTACCATGCTATTAAGAATTGGAAATTCTATTTCAATCCAATCTTTTCCTGTTACCGCGGCTTTCCATATTTCTACTTTTGCTTCGGGAGGAAGAGTTTCCATTTTCAGCAAACCTTTGGTGACAGCTTTAACTTCATCTGACACCTCAACTGCTTCAGGACTTGTTTCTGTTTTTATAGGATCTTTTGTTTTTGGCGGGTATAAGTTTGGTAAAAATTAGTCCATATATTTATATTTTAATTATAACAATAAAATCAACATTCGATAATTTAGTTATACACATGTATATACTTAAATGATTAAATTTGGGTTCGTTTTGATTTTGGCATCAGAAAAGGCTTACTACGTAAGCCTTTTCTGATGCCATGTTGTTTTCGCAGTGTCCCGCGTAGCTTTATGCGTAGTGGGATTTTTTAGATTACTTAAGCTCTACCTTAGCACCAGCCTCTTCTAGCTTCTTCTTCATCTCTTCAGCTTCTGCCTTTTTGACATTAGCCTTAAGATCAATTGGAGCGCCGTCAACTAAGTCCTTAGCCTCCTTGAGTCCAAGAGCAAGAGCCTCCTTGACTACCTTCATCACCGCGATCTTCTGCTCACCAGCAGAAGCTAGGTGCACAGTGTACTCGCTCTTAGCGTCCTCCACAACTGCCGCTGCCGCAGGAGCAGCAGATACAGCCGCAGCTGATACGCCAAATTTCTCCTCTATCGCTTTTACTAATTCGTTAAGCTCGAGTACGCTCATACTCTCTATTTTATTTAACATTTCTGAATATTTTTCCATATAATTAATTATTATTTTTCTAATTCTTAGCTTTCGCTACTTCACTCACTGCTATAGCTATACGCTGCATTGGTGATTTTAATAAATAAGCTAGCTGTGATAACAACACTTCACGCGTTGGTATAGTTGCTATCTCTATCATGCCCTTCGCATCTCTAAATGCTCCGTCAAAGATTCCACCCAGTATAGCCATTGACTTCTTGTTAAGCTTAACAAAGTCATTAGCGATACGCGCTGGCGCTAAGAGATCATTACCCCATAGTACCGCCATCTCAGCTGATACAGCAGGTGCCTCACCCGCAATATTAGCAGACTTGGTCGCTCTATCCCAGAGAGATTTCTTAACTACAGTGTAATTCATCTTCTCAGCGAATAGCTTCTTTCTTAGTCCTTCTTGCTTTGAAACAGGAAGTCCTTTAAAAGATACATACACAGCTGAAGCAGAATTCTTAAGAGCATTTTCGTATGAGCTTATGAGCTCTACTTTCTTTTCTTTTTTTAATGCCATAATTTCTTGTCCTGTCCTGCTCTGTCTAGTGCGGGACGGGGTTAGTTTGATAATTTAAAATCGCCCACACCAGGCGACGATTAGATATAGAAATAATTTGTCTAAAACTTTTTGCAAAGCAAACAAATAAATTATTTCTACGCCTCCGCAGGATTTATCATTCGACTTACAAAGATTATTATCTTTGCTCACTCATGACCCACTTCTTTGGTGTATGTATACATATTAACATGTTTTAGATAAATAATCAAACTAAATAGCGATGGGCTGTGCCCACCGCTTTTGCTCGGATGTTCTTAAGGTGTCGGCTCAAGAACCATTCAGGTCTTCATCTTCAAAGCCAGATGCTCCTCCCATCATCCACCCCAGACTTTGCATAAAGTCGTAAATGCAGATGATGAAAAAGATCAGCAACAATGATCCAGTAAAGTGAGACCTGCCATACTCCTGAATATAGTCGTAAAACAGGAACAGATAGGCTGGTGGCAGAGTAGCAAATAGGACTGCACGAAACTTTTTAAGGATTTGAAGTGTATCAATAATCCCACTTCTTTCATCGTTTAAAGTAGTAGACACTCCTCCAGAAGTTAGTCTCGCTTGAGCACTCTGGTACAAGTCAATTCTGAATTCAAGCTCTTCCCAAAACCGGTAAAGAACAAAGTGAAAAGAAAACAAAAGAGCAAAGTTGATATAAAGCACGGGCTTTCTCCTTGGTTTGATTTGAAAATTAATTCTATAATACATTCACAGCAAAAGCAAGGCTTAAATCTTTATGAGGCAAATTAAAAACGGCAAGCGTACCTGCCGTCTCCATCTGTGTGCCGAGCTATTGCCCCCAACCGACTACTCGGCTTTTGGGAGTGCTTCAGGAGCATCTCGAGGGAGAACCTCCTCCCACTTGACCACCACCAATGCTGCGACCATTGTGTCAGCCAAACACTTGTACTGCGCCAAGCTAGCGACTGTGGAAAACGGACCTTTTGATGAGCCGTCCTCCAACTCACGGCAAAGAAAGATAGTCTGTAGAAAATTCGACACGGCATTAACTCCATGAATGACCACAAATCCTTTCTCTTTATTTAGACTTGAGACAATTCTCGCTAATTCGTCTGAAGTACTTGCGTGAATCTGAAGTGTCTTACAGAGCATCTGTCCGTACTCGGCTACTGCTTCGCGGCTACAGCCTCTCAGAGAAGGAAATGAGGCCTGCATGACTTCGCATATCTTGTCCCAGATTGGTGCCTGGTACTTGGTGGAAAAATTCTGAGGCACCTGAAGCGGT
>JANNCJ010000073.1:0-5218 GCA_031386485.1 bacterium | reverse complement strand
TCTCTTTATTCATACCAATGAGTGCCATTGATCTTCTTTTATTATTTAAAACTTTGTTTATGTCCATAATGTTAGTGAATATATACATTTTGTTATGTATATATTGTAACATGGGAGTTATTTACGGACAAGGTTAATATAGAGAGGGTAAAAGCAAGAAAAAAATTAACCGAAACAGAAAAGGAATTATCCAGTGTCATTTTTCAGCAAACGGGAGGTAATCAAAACTTTGCCCTCATAAGAAGTAAAGGTGATATGGCATTCTTTGGTGGTAAGTCCACTGCAGACATGAAGATAATCTGGAATACAGGTGCTAAACCTATAGCTGACTTTATGCCTACCATACTACTTAAAGCAAAGGACTTTGCAACAGAAATAACGATACATAATGCAAGGAATAATAATATGCGTAACGAAAATCAGATTTCAGCTGAGCATGTTACTAACAATAAAGCTGTCAGACAGACACTAATAAGTCGAGGCATAGTGCCAGAGAGATTGCCTGCGTCAGAAGATGTCAAAAAAGTAGCGCGTAAGATTGAGAGCGACAAGAAGAAGGGTGTTAAGATAATTACAAAAGTAAAGATTAAGCACTAGTTTGAAATATATATAAAAGTAATGCAGAAATATTATAATGATTCGAATGTGGCTAAATGTTAAGAAATATGCTATAAATTAACTGTACTGCGAAAGCAGAATGTACATAATGGAGTATCAGATGGGAACATCGCTTGCATTATTTCGTGACGTAGATGATGTGTTTGATATGAACAAGTTGGTAGATCATGCTCTAAGTCAACCTAGTGTTGACTTAGAGGCTATTATGATTAATTTGCATATTTACGGAGGAGCACACTCAGCACATCAATTTGTCAGAGAATTATACTCAAAAAGTAAAGACAAAACATTATTGTTTCAGTTGATCGAGGGTGCTTACCTCTCTCAAGTTGTGCCTGTTGTTAGTCTTTCACTGCTTTCTAGTGTTTCCGGTTTACAAGGCGCAAAACTCTGTGAGTATCTTTGTGAAGTTATTACAAAAAGAGGTGAGCAGACTTCAGAAATCAGTCACATTTATTTACGTGTTAAAGACGACGATGTTGCTTACATCCTTTCCGCTGGTCTCATAGAATTCATTCCAAAAAAGTGTCTAGCAGAGTTTTGTGGGCTAGTTACTAGCGGAGATGTACGCGCAACCCTCCTAGGAGAATCAGTAAGACGCCTAGCAGCAAGTAAAAAAACTAAAGGGGTTGAGCTCGGCGTAACTCTTTGGAAAGACGCTTTACGCAAAGCTATTGATGAGAATCCTGCAGGCAATGCTACACGCATGGCCATGTCACTAGCGTTAGGCAGGAACACCAAGAAGTTTGCTGATCGAGAATTTGTCTATGAGATGCTTTCTTCCATGTTTTACAGATCAACTCTCGGCTCGACAGGGTTTGAGAATTTCACAGCTCTTTACGAAGCCTATATGCGTCAGACATCCGTCAGCGAGGAAGATAAGCATTGGCTCTGGGCAAACATTTCAAACATGCTCGACCACGCAGCTTCACGTATAACTGGTTTACAAAAGGAGGTTAGAAGAAAAAATCCTCTCGCCTTGAGGTGACTGATCGACGTGTGATGTGTTTATGTTGAGGGGGTGCAGCTCGCTGCACCCCCTATATTTTATTACTCCAAAACTTTTTTTAACTCCCTAAAACTCTCCCTTAATTTTTCTTCTACCTCATTCCATGGGGCGTCTTGTTCGTGGTATTCGTAGGGATCGAGGAGGACAGAAGCTTCACTTTTTGCTATTACGTGCTTATAGAATAATTCTTTATCTATATTAAAGTTGAGAGACATCAAATGCATCTGCGCATTGTCACGCAGGGGAGTCATGTATCCATGAGCAATCCTATCTTGCCAATACCAAGTGTATAAGGCTTTAGCTATTTGTAAGGCTTTCCTATAATTTACATCAAGTAAAATATATATAGTAATTGATGACAACAAGACAAATGTTCTCTTTTTCCTGTGCTTATGCGGCTCACCAGGCTTTTTTGCTTATTGCAAATAGTGTAGTAGCTAGAGAGTAGAGACTTGAGGCTATTTTTGCCTTCATTTTACTATGTGTAAAAGTCTTGATAATTTTATATAGACTCTTGTACTGCTTGGAGTAGGAGTGTTCATAATAGCCTTGCCAATTTTTTGTCATTTCTTTTGCTATCAAGTCCGAGTTAAAATCGTAATTTAACATAACAAATAGTATAACATAAAATATGATATAATATATGAATGGTAACAGTAAAGAAAAAAGTAAATAGTCTAAATAACCCTATTGTAGAGTCTGTGATATACCAAGGCAAGAATGGGGGTATTGAATTTAGGGGTGATTTAAAAAATGAAACTATATGGGCTACTCAAGCTCAAATAGCTGATATATTTAATATTGAAAGGTCTGTGGTTACAAAGCATTTATCAAAACTCTTTAAAGATGGTGAAGTAAGTGAAAAAAGCAATGTGCAAAAAATGCACATTGCTAATTCAGACAAACCGGTACTATTTTACTCAGTTGACGTCATATTGTCAGTAGGTTATAAAACTAATTCAAAAAATGCAATTGAGTTTAGAAAGTGGGCTAGTAAAATTATTAAAGAGTATACGATGAGTGGTTATGTTTTTAACAGAACCAGAATAATTGATAATTACGATAGATTCATAAACGCAGTCAATGATATAAAACTTCTATTGCCAGAAAGTGATTATAGTGATACCAAAAACGTACTTGAGTTAGTGAGAGGATTTGCTAATACTTGGCTTACACTTGACTCATATGATAAAGAAAGTTTTAAATCTCCAAAAATCACGAAGAAAAAAGTAACATTAACTTCATCTGAGCTTAATAGTGCACTTACTGATTTGAAATCAGAGCTTATGAGTAAAAATGAAGCTTCAGAGCTATTTGGTATTGATAAGAGCAGGAATAGTTTAGAGGGTATAGTCGGTAATGTGATGCAATCATTTGGTGGTGAGGATGTCTATAAAAGTCTTGAGGAGAAGGCTGTGCATTTATTATATTTCATAATTAAGAACCACCCATTTGTAGATGGTAATAAAAGAAGTGGTGCATTCGCTTTTATCTGGTTCCTTAATAAATATAAAATACTCGACACCAAGAAAATATCGCCTGAGGGACTAACAGCTATTACTCTTCTTGTGGCTGAGAGTGATCCAAAAAATAAAGATAGATTAATCAAATTAATAATTAATCTCTTGATTTAGCACTATGATAAATAATGACCAAAAAGTGAAGTATGAGAAGCAGTATCAGGAGAGATATTATAAACTAAACGCTAAGCAGAGGGAGGCGGTGGATAATATTGATGGACCGCTACTTATAGTGGCAGGGCCGGGTAGTGGTAAGACTGAGCTACTTGCGCTAAGGGCTGCTAATATATTGCGTCTGACACAGGTGTCACCGAGCAATATATTACTTCTCACATTTACCGATAATGGAGCGCGTAATATGCGCGATAGACTTGTAGCGTTAATTGGGGAGGCGGGGTATAAGGTCGCTATCTACACATTCCACTCATTCGCCTCAGACGTGATGGAGAAATATGCCGAATTCTTTTTTGACGGTGCGGTATATAAGCCAGCGACAGATATAGAGAAGCTAGGCATAATCGAAAACATTTTGTCCGAGCTACCACTCTCATACACACTAAGCAGTAAGCATCCTGATATGGGTTATACATATCTACACGATATCATTAGTTGTATCTCAGCGCTAAAGAAGGGTAATCTGAGTAGTGAGGACTTTAAAAATATTATTGATAGTTATAAGAATGAATGCGAGGATATTAATAATGTAGTCAATGAATTATTATTAGAAGTTAAAGGTAAAAGAAAGAGTGAGATACTACTCTCAATATATGCCCGCGTATCAGAGACTTTAACCAATATTAACGGTGAGACTTCTAAATATCTGAATGCAACTCTAACTCTAGAAATAAAAGAGAGCCTGGACAGCGACTCTTGTAGAAATCTAGGCGAATGGCGTGACAAATACTTTAAGCCCATAGATGGCATATACATGCTCAAAAGTGGTGAGGATAAGAATTTTAAAAAGTGGTATGAGCTTACTGACGTGTATGCTAAATATAAAAATGAAATGCATAAGAAAGGACTGTATGATTTTGACGATATGATATTTGAGGTTGCTCATGAGCTTAAGATTAATAATGGGCTCCGCTCTGAGCTCGAGGAGAAATATCAATACATAATGATAGATGAATTCCAAGATACTAATGAGGTACAATTCACACTAGTAAAAAGCTTAACTTCTAATCCGATTAACGAGGGTAGGTCTAATATTATGGCGGTCGGTGACGATGATCAAGCTATATACAAGTTCCAAGGGGCCGAGCTAGATAATATGAAGAGATTCCGAGAGGGTTACACTGATGTTAAGCTAATCACGCTCATTAATAATTATAGATCGACTCAAGAGATATTAGACTATAGCAGAAAAGTGATAACCAAAGCAGTAGACAGATTAGAGGTGCGCTATGGCGGCGAGATAGATAAGAAAATAAAAGCAAGCAATAAAGAATTATTAGAAAAGGAAGACGGAAAAATAGTAGAGAAAACATTTGAAAATATTCACGCTGAAATGGATTATATATGCAAAGAGATTAGAAGCCTAATAGAAAATGGAGTGGATGCGAGTGAGATAACAGTCATATCAAGGAGTCACAACAATCTTAAGATGTTGAGCGAAGTCATGAATGAGCATCATGTGCCATTCTCATATGAGAAGAGAGAGCATGTTCTTGATAAGAAACCCATAAGAGAGATAGTTAATATACTAAGATTCTTGAGCGGATATGATATGGGTATTAATGGTGAGCTACTCCCCGAGATAATTTCTTATGAATTCTGGGGTATAGACAGGGTCGACGTATGGCGCATAGCTGAGAAGGTTAAGAATGGTAATGTGAGAGTAGGAGAGCTTGGCGAAAGAGTATATACTAAACTCTCTTGGCTTCAAGCGATGACAGAGAGTGATAACAATAAAGTCGTAAGAGTGGCTAACTTCCTTATAGAGCTTATATCTGACGCTAAGAGTATACCGATAACACATCTAATAGACAAGATAATAGGGACAAGAGAGTGGGAGATAGATGACGAGGATGATGAGGATGCAACCCCTTCCGCCTTACAGGCACCTTCCCCA
>JANNCJ010000094.1:0-2138 GCA_031386485.1 bacterium | reverse complement strand
TTTGTACATAATTTGTTATGATTATATCATAATAAATTATGTACAAAATAAGAAATCTAATATTTAAAGTCTGGCAAAGTAAATATACTTTTTATTTTATTATCACTCTTCTCTTAATAATATTATTTAGTGTTATTAATTATAGAGATAGAATAGCTAAATGCGTGGGTGATGGATTATTTGGAGCGTGGACATATAATATAGAATGGGCTGAGACATTTTATAATATTGCTGATAAGAGTAAAGCAAGTAGTCTGCCGTGGCTTAATTATCAATTAGCTAGAGTGCATTTTATCAAGGGTAATCTGATCAAGTCTATTGATTACTCCAATCTAGAATTAGAATTATATCCAGCCAATTGTAGATCATATTATATGCGAGGTCTCGCTTATGGTTACCTGGAGAAGTTAGAAGAGGCAATAAGTGATTTTGAAAAGTTTAATTCTTGTATACCGCTCACTTGGGCAGGGCACAATGATCTCGCTTGGCTCTGGTATAGACTAGGTAATGCGACCAAGTCGGTAGAGATCATAGAGAGAGTAAATATTATATATGAGTATAATCCTTGGCTGCAGAATACTTATGGTGTAGCGCTGATGAATATTGGTCGTTATGATGAAGCCAAGAAAGCTTTTGACAATGCTAAGCTTGGAGCCGATACGCTTACAGTAGAAGCTTGGGGTAATGCTTACCCAGGCAATAATCCTCTTATTTATGAGACAGGTCTCCAGAAAATGCGAGAAAATATAGAAGAAAATATAAAATTATTATCCACATATAGAGATAAGAAATAGATTAATTCTGATTATTTGTTATATAATATAAATATATGAAATATCTAAAATTACAAACTCTACAAATTCTCGGCGTATTATCACTATTTATATTACTTGGTGCCGTAATATCGATAACTCCTAATCGCACAGTAGCTGTGCATGATGCAGAGCTCAGATATATAGAGAAGTCTAATAATATGTCTCTCGCTGGCGGTGTCATGCCTGCAAGCTGCGAGTCATATAATGATGCTCAATTAGCAGGTAAGCCACCAGAATATTATACTCAGCATAGACTAGATGATACTAATGGTCACTGTATTGGATCTTGTCCTGCTGGTATGGATGCTAAGCTCTTCCCCTATAGGAAGTGTGCTTATGAAGATCTTAACACATACGTTATACCACTAACTTCATCTTGTCTAGCCACAGCTCCTTGGGACTCTAATGCTGGGCTCATTAATATTGATGATGACTATTATACTAGAGTCTGCGTTGCTCCTGAGGCAAAAACTTGTTTAGAATTTACTGCAGGATGTACTTGTAATAATGGAGCTCTGAATACAAGCTATACGGATGGGGTTGGTGGGTGTGACGTCTGCCCGACTGGCTCAGTGTATAATACAAGTAACAAGTCATGTGAAGCTTGTGGCTATGACGGATGCTCTGGTATACCACCAAGATGTCTAAATGGCTCGCTTAATGCACCAACATGCTATAGTTCATGTAGAACTGGCTATGTGTGGTGGGAAAATAGTCGCTGCATTTCGACCAATGATCCAGACTATTGTGGCGGAAACACAGGAAAAATCTGTCAATAAGATTATATAAAATATAAATTAATAAAAAGCATCATCTTGATGCTTTTTACTTTTTATAATTTATTTTAAAACTTTCTTAAGATACTTCCTTGTATAACCATTTTTACTATTAGCCACATCTTCTGGAGTGCCGTGAGCGACAAGCTTACCTCCGCCCACACCACCATCTGGTCCTATATCAATAATATAATCAGCATTCTTGACTATATCTAAGTTATGCTCAATGAGTACTACAGTATTACCCTTATCGACTAATCTATTAAGTATCTCTATTAATTTAGATATGTCATCATAATGTAAACCTATAGAGGGCTCATCGAGAAGATATATAGTCTTTTCTACATGCGGCCTATATAACTCAGACGAGATCTTAACCCTTTGAGCCTCACCTCCTGAGAGAGTAGTCGCACTCTGGCCGAGCTTAAGATAAGATAGGCCCACATCATTAAGAGTCTTAAGCCTATCATGTATTGCAGGAATATCCTCAAAGAATGTAAGGGCTTCCTCGACGGACATCTCGAGTACATCATATATACTTTTACCT
>JANNCJ010000014.1:0-11783 GCA_031386485.1 bacterium | reverse complement strand
CGCCGGAGGCGCACCCTTTTGTTATGTGTATTAGATCTTCTTTACATTACTCGCATCAATAGGAAGAGACATCTCTATCATAGTACCCTTCTCATTCTTATTAGCAGCTTTCTTATGCTTCTTGACCACATTAACTCCGCTCACTACTATTTTGTTCGTAGCGACCAGAGCTCTCATCACCTCACCCTCTTTACCTTTATTTGAGCCTGTAATTACTTTAACCTTATCTCCCTTTTTTACATGCATTGTAGTTTGTACTTTTTTCATATATCTTGTCCCCCGAAGCTTTATGCGAAGGAGGATTGTTTTGTTGTTAAATAATTTCGGGCGCTAAAGAAGCTATTTTCTTAAAGCCGTCTTTGCCTGTCTCGCCAATTTCTTTTGGAATTGGACCAAAGACACGGCCAGCTTTAGGCTCTAGCTTTATCTTATCTATAATAACGACTGCATTGTCGTCAAAACGTATATAAGAACCATCAGCGCGGCGAAATGGCTGCACTTGCCGCACAACTACGCCGATAACAACGTCTTTCTTTTTGACTTGCTTGCGTGGCTCTGCGACTTTTACAGATAACACTACAAGATCTCCGATGCGAGCGTATCTTCTTTTTGATCCTCCTAAGACCTTAAAGACACGTCCGAGCTTAGCTCCTGAGTTATCTGTTATTTTTACATTAGTTCCTGCTTGTATCATATTTTTACTGTGTCCCTCGTAGCTCCTTTGCTTTCTGGAGCGTAGTGGGATTGTTATTTTTAATAAGTTTCTACTTCACTTCACCGACTTTCTCTACTACGATGAAAGTCTTATCCTTAGAGATTGGCTTAGTCTCCTCGATGAGCACTGTGTCTCCGACCTTGTACATATTAGTCTCGTCATGAGCTTTATATCTTTTGGATAGTGTGTAGAATTTGCCATACTTCGGATGCTTGACATAGCGGTCAACTTTGACCACTACCGTCTTATCCATTTTGTCAGATACTACTACCCCTTTTACTTGTCTTTTATTTTTAATTGTGTCTTTCATATTTCTGTTTAGTTAGCTCTCGCTACTATTCTTGTCTTAACTGGTAATTTGGTACCAGCTTTACGAAGTGCCTCCCTGGCTATTTCTTCTGTTACTCCATCGATCTCAAAGAGTATTCTCCCTGGTCTTACTTCGAAGCAGAATGCGTGCGGGTCACCTTTACCTTTACCCATTGGCACCTCAGCTGCTTTCTTAGTAATGGGGCGATCTGGGAATATTCTGATCCAGACTTGAGCTGTCTTACCTGCTTTCCTCTGCATCGCACGGCGAGCGGCCTCGATCTGATTAGACATTACTCTCGCTTGCGTCTCTGCCTTAAGAGCAAAGGCTCCAAAAGCTACGGTCACACCCTTAGTCTCTGGGCGAGTAAGTCTATCACCTTTTAGTCTTGCTGTTTGCCACTTTCTAAATTTTACTTTTTTGGGAAATAACATATATTTACTTTACTGCCCCATTACTTGATTGTACGGGATTATGTCCTGCACCGACTGGTGCGGGATTTCTGTAATTTCTCTGTGCACCATCTCTTGGTGCATATGGTCTACGAGGTCTATCTGAGTCATACTTACGCTCACCACGACCTTCATAATTAGATTGTGGGCGCACATTTACTTTGACTTCGTCTCCTTCGAATCTCATGCCTTTATATATCCAGACTTTGATGCCAATTACACCATAAGACATGTTAGCACGCTCCTTGGTAAAGTCGACGTCAGCGCGAAGAGTCTGGAGAGGGACATTACCCTTCCTTATCTCCTCACGTCTTGCCATCTCAGCACCGCCGAGACGTCCTGAGAGTCCGATACGAACTCCTTGTACATCACGACTAGCCATGACTTTCTCAGCTGTACTCTTAAGCACTCTACGAAATGGTAGACGCTTCTCGAGAGCTTCTGCTATCATGTAGCCGACTATGGCTGCACTAGACTCAGGTGATACCACCTCTACAATGTCTAATTTGAAATTGTTGGGGATAGATATCTTTCTCCTCTTAGCTTCCTTTAATATATTATTCTTAAGCTTATCTACACCATCGCCGCCGCGGCCAATTATCATGCCTGGACGTGATGAGTGCACTGATATTTTGAACATATCCTTACCTCTCTCCATGATTATATCGGCTACATACATGCCACGAAGTGACTTGCTGATATACTCGCGTAATATCACATCACCCCGGAGCGCATTAAGATAAGAAGCTTTGCCAGCCGCGCCAACATACCATCTTGATCTCCAATCTCTTATTATTCCGAGTCTCTGTGAGAACGGATTAGCTACGTGTGTCATACTATTTAGATTCTTTATTATCCTTTAATTCTATAATTATGTGTGAGCATTTTTTAAGTATCTGAGAAGCGCGACCAAATGCTCTTGGCATTTGCCTCTTCATTACCATGCCCTTGTCTACTCTCGCACTAGCTACCATAAGCTCACTCGCATCCTTACCGCTATTAGCGATAGCAGAATTAAGTAGCTTCTTCATAGGTAATGCCCCACGCTTGATATAATTATCAAGCTGATTGATAGCGATACTAGCACTCTTCCCTTGTATAAGGCTTGCTAATAATCTGACCTTTCTCGGTGACTGTCTGTAATTTTTAAGTACTGCTTTCATATTATTATTTCTTCTTAGCATCAACCGTAGTCTTAACAGACTTAGCAGCATCGATCTCAGACTGCTTCTTCTTCTGATCAATCTCCTTTTGCATCTTACCTCCGTGGCGGATGAATTTACGAGTGAGTGAGAACTCTCCGAGCTTATGACCGACCATGTCCTCAGTCACGAAGACTTCGACATGCGTCTTGCCATTATGCACTCCGAAAGTAAATCCAATCATCTCTGGAGATATGTCACAACCTCTTGACCAAGTCTTGATTACACCAGTCTCGTCAGGCTTCTTTCCTAGTACCTTTTTAAGTACTCTCTCATCCACGTATGGACCTTTCTTTAATGATCTTGACATATGTTTATAATTTACTTTGTTTATTCCTAATACCATCTGATCTACGACTAACGATATGGACATTAGAATATTTCTTACTCTTACGAGTCTTCCTACCTCCTGTGACCTTACCCCATTTGGTCTTTGGTCTCTTGGTACCACGTCTTTGCTTGCCTTCACCTCCACCATAAGGGTGATCGACGGGATTCATCGCTGATCCTCGAGTGGTAGGGCGTACACCCATCCATCTATTACGACCAGCTTTACCAAGTACTTCTAAGTGATGCTCATTATTTGAGACTTCACCAATACTTGCAAATGCCGTGTCCATAATCTTCCTGATCTCAGTAGAAGGCATCTTGATAGATGCGAATCCTGCGTCATGAGCTACCACCTCTGCATAGTTACCCGCTGATCTTACTAGCTTAGCGCCAGATGCCGGCTTAACTTCTAGATTATAGATAAATGTTCCTACCGGAATATTTTTAAGCATCATTCTGTTACCTGGAGTTAAGTCCGCCTTTTCTGATACCACTATCTTGTCTCCCACTTTAAGTGAAGCCGGTAATAATGTGTAAGCTTTGTGACCATCCGCATATGCGAGGAGAGCTATGAATCCAGTTCTGTTTGGATCATACTCTACAGTTTGTAATGTAGCTGGTATATCAAGCTTATCCATTTTCCAGTCTATCTCTCTATAGCTTCTCTTGTGACCACCACCTTTGTGACGAGTGGTGATACGGCCAAAAGCGTTACGACCTGATCCTCTACGGAATCCATTGGTAAGAGGCTTATGTGGCTCATTTGTTGTGATCACACCTCTATACTCTACGGTTGTCATAGAGCGGCGAGAATGTGTTGTTGGTTTATATGTTTTCATATAATTAATTTAGCTTAAGCGTGTCGCCTTTCTTTAAAAAGACTACAGCTTTTTTCATACCACTTTTAACACCCCATTTCCCACGTACGAAAACTTTCTTAGATGGAAGATTGGTAATGTTAATGTGCGACGGAGTAACTTTATACTCCTTTTTAAGCTCGTCTTTGATAGTTAGCTTTGTAGCATTACTCTTAACGATAAAAGTGTAAGCGTTAACTTCTGATTGCAGTGATGCTTTCTCTGTTATTCTCGGCTTAATAATCATTTTATTTTCTTCTTTCTTGCCCGCCATAGCTTTCTTGTCCTTCGTAGTTTTAACGAAAGAGGAAGCGACGGCTGGGTCTAGTTTTTTTGCTGCCATATAATTAAGCTTTACTTGTTAAGTACTCATTCACGACTTCTGGATTAGCTATGACAATATATCTAGTGTTAGTAATAGTGAGAGGATTCATCTGATCCATTTTCTCTAATCTAACATTAGGAAGATTACGAAAGGCGTTGTGCGCACTCGTATCACTCTTACCTGCAAAGATAATTGCATTGTTATGCTTTTTCCAATTAATAGTCTTGAATCCTTCGACCTTTTGGAAGTTATTCATAATGTTGAAAGCCTCTTTGGTTTTGCCGCCCTCTAGATTAAGAGTGTCAACAAAAAGAACTTTACCACTACGAATCTTCTCGGAGAGTATAGCAAAGAGTGCTCTATTTTTCATCACCTTTGGTATAGTCTCTTTATAATTCCTGTCATTTCTTGGTCCGTGAGTCACGCCTCCGTGTCTCCAGATTGGAGACCTAGATGATCCGTGACGAGCGCGGCCTGTACCCTTTTGAGCCCATGGCTTAGCTCCACCACCTCTCACTTCAGATCTATCTTTTGTGTGTGCTGTGTTAGCTCTCTGATTAGACATCTGAGAGTTAATTACTTGATGCACTAGATCGGCATTCCACGGATAGTCAAAAACAGAGTCATTAAGCTCAAAGTCTTTACTTTTATCTCCCCCCTGATTATATACATTTACTTTCATATGGCAATTAATTATTTTGTTGTTTAGACCTTAACTCTATAATTGTCCCGCGTCTACCTGGCACTGCACCCTTAACTAGTATAATACCTGCATCAGTGTCTACACTGTATATACTTAGATTCCTAACCGTAACTCTCTCGCCACCCATACGACCTGCCATGCGCTTACCCTTAAGTACGCGCTGCGGCCATGTAGCTCCGATAGATCCAGGCTCACGGTGTGAGTGTTTCTGACCGTGCTGTCCCCAGCCTCCTACGAAGCCATGGCGCTTAACACCTCCTTGGAATCCTTTGGCTTTAGATAGTCCTGATACCGCGACTATGTCTCCAGCCTGGAATATATCGGCCTTGATCACAGCACCTGCAGTGATATCGCCTGTCTCACATCTAAATTCCTTTACATGCTTGTAAGCGTTACCTCCAAAGTGTCCGAGCTCTGCCTTACTTACACGCTCCTTTTTCTGCTCATCCATCGCTACTTGTAACCCTTCATATCCATCACGAGCGTTTGATCTTACGCTAGTAACTACCACTCCTGGCGCACGGAGCATTGTAACTGCGTGGACTTTGCCTACGCTGTCAAATACCTGCGTCATTTGCAGCTTTTCTGCTAATTGAAATTTCATATTGTCTTAATCTTGATTAATGCATCTTTACATCAACATCGACTCCAGACGGGAGCGAGAGGTTGGTGAGGGCTTCTATCACTTTCTGACTTGGATTATCGATCTCAATAAGTCTTTTGTGTACTCTCATCTCGAATTGTTCTCTCGCATTCTTATATACGAAAGTCGAGCGGAGCACTGTATACTTAGTGAATTCTGTCGGTAGTGGCACTGGACCCATTACTATAGCCTCTAGTCTTTTTGCTGTATCTACGATAAGCTTAACTGCTAGATCTAAAGCTTTGGACTCATATGCTCTTGCTCTAATCCTTATCTTTGGCGTTTCTGCTCCTTTTTTGATTTGCTTTTTTGTAGCCATGTTAATAATTATTTAATGTGCAATAAGTTTAAATCTTGTAATATAATTACGCAATTATTTTTGTTACCACTCCAGCTCCTACAGTTTTACCACCTTCACGAATAGCAAATTTGGTCTTCTCTTCTAGAGCGATTGGTTTGATAAGCTTAACTGTTAACTTAACTGTATCTCCAGGCATAACCATCTCGGTACCAGCTGGGAGAGTACAATCACCTGTAACGTCAGTTGTACGTACATAGAATTGTGGCTTGTAACCATTAAAGAATGGAGAGTGTCTTCCTCCTTCTTCTTTCTTAAGTACATAGACTTCACACTCGAAGTCAGTATGTGGCTTAACAGATCCAGGGATAGCGAGTACTTGTCCTCTCTCTATGTCCTCCTTCTTGATACCACGCACAAGTAGACCAGCATTATCGCCTGCCATACCTTCCGAGAGTGACTTGTTAAACATCTCGATACCAGTGACCACAGTCTTAACTGTATCCTTAAGTCCTACTATCTCAATATCTTGATTAACTTTAATAATACCCCTTTCTATTTTTCCTGTGACTACTGTACCACGTCCTTCGATAGTGAATACGTCCTCTACTGGCATAAGAAATGGCTTAGTAACATCTCTCTCTGGTATCGGGATCCAAGTGTCAAGTGCATTCATAAGGTCAGCAATTTTCTGAGCCCAAGGATCATCCATAGAAGTAGCTTCAGATGCTTTAAGACCTGAGCCACGGATAATAGGAGTATTAACTCCGTCAAATCCATACTTGGTTAAGAGCTCTCTGATTTCTTCTTCTACCAACTCTATCATGTCTTGATCATCCACCATATCACACTTGTTGAGGAATACTACAAGCTTAGGTACACCTACTTGATTAGCGAGCAAGATATGCTCACGAGTCTGAGGCATAGGACCGTCTGTAGCTGCTACCACGAGTATAGCACCGTCCATTTGAGCGGCACCGGTGATCATGTTCTTGATATAGTCAGCGTGACCTGGAGCGTCAATATGCGCATAGTGACGAGCTGCTGTCTCATACTCAGAGTGAGATAGAGATATAGTAATACCACGAGCCTTCTCCTCTGGTGCCTTGTCGATCTCGTCTACTCCCTTTAACTTGATGTTAGGATTGGTTAAATGTAGTACATTTAATATACCTGCTGTTAAAGTAGTCTTGCCGTGATCTACGTGTCCGATTGTTCCCACATTTACGTGAGGCTTTGAGCGATCAAATACTTCTGCCATAATTTTTGTTGAATTTAAATTAATTTTGTTTTAATAATAAGCATTTTTTGAGACTTAGCTAAGTCTTTGTTTTTAGGTCCTGTCTGACCGATCATTTGTCTACTATTTTAAAAATAAATAGTATCTAGAGGATCTTCGCAATACATAATATATGTAAAGAATTTACTGTATCAGTAATGGTATACACTTGATCTAAAGCGAATACTTACTATTATAACATAAAAGCTCACAGCGAGCAAATATAAAAACAGGGCGCAGCTGACGCTGCGCCCTGGACAGCCCAAGCCTTCTCTACCCTCATCCATCCACTCAAGTCCCGCCAGTGTCGCCCGGCAGAAGAATCGCCTCTCCATTTCTTTCAAGATAACCAAGATACACCAGAATATCAACCATGTCCTTTTCATTAGGACTTATCTTGTTCCAGTCTTTACCTGTGAAATGACGAGAAGCAGCATGTAAAAGTCGCTTCACCTTGTCTTCACGCACAAAGCCTGAGTTTAAAAATGAAACTAAGGGTTGGATGAATTGCCTAAAAGATTCACCGATACTCATTTGAATTACCTAAAATGGTTTGATCTCTAGACCCTGCGACCGCAGAATCACACGATAATCCTAACATATTCTTGATCATTTTGCTATAGTGTGCGAGATTAGATGTATGCATAAATTAAAGAAATATGCTCACATATTTTCTGTGAATATAAGTGGACGGTGTCGAGCCCTCACCTTTTCTATATAGCTCTAAAATCCCAACATTAACCAATTTCTTAATATAAGCAATTGCGCCCTGTTTGGTAAAGCCTGACAAAACTACAATTTCATTTGAGCTGATAATTGGGTTTGAATATATCTTTTGCAACACCTTTATGTTAATTTCAACATTGCGAATTCTTATTTTAGACATTCTAATAAAGTCTTGCTCTCTCAGATTTGTTACTCTCTTTGAAATTAGTATAGATTCTTCGGCTATCTCAATAACTCCATCTAAAAAAAAGTCTAACCAAGCAATTACATTGCCTGCATGATACTCTTTTAGTCTAGAATAGTAAACTCCTTGATGTTTTTTGAAGTATGAGGATAGAAAGAGTGCTGGCCTATTTAAAATTTTCTTATGCATTAAGTAAAAAATTATAATGAGTCTGCCAGTTCTGCCATTACCATCTAAAAATGGGTGTATTGTTTCAAACTGAGCATGCAAAAGACCGGCTTGGATAATGGGGTGTGTAAAATCACTATGCAATGCCTTCTCTAAGCAGTCGAGTGCCTCATGCAATTCCTCCGGAGGAGGAGGTACGAAAGCTGCATTATTAGGAGTTGTACCGCCAATCCAGTTTTGCGACTTGCGGAAATTCCCCGGGTCACAAAAATGTGAAGACCTAGCATTACACATCAACTCCTTATGTACTTCTCGAATAAATCTAAGAGAAAAAGGGAAATTGTCATCTGTGATTCTTTTTATTCCATAATTTAGAGCTTTAATATAATTAAAAATATCATCAGCGTCACTATCATTTTTTATTACATAATTAGAGCTGAACTCGAAAGCGTCAATCATTGTAGCTCTTGTTCCTTCGATTTGAGAAGAAGATGCAGCATCCTTTGTGACATAAGAAGATATAAAGAAATTTACATCAGGCAGAAGCTCAGTTATACCAGACAACTCTCCAAGCAAGAACTGTGCCCTATTTGCTTTATTATAAATACCTTCTTCGAGGTTTAATATCTGATCTGAAGGAAATGGAAAAAGTGACATGTAATCATATCCTGAACTATGCCGTTTAATTCTTCCTATAATATTTTTTTTATTCATACAATACTTTGCTTCGCTTAAACTAATATAGCATTTTAGCTTAAGATAGTCAATTAGCTTAAACTAAAGTACACTAAGTGATATAGATGCTATAGCAGCTAGTAGCACATAGTAGCAGATAGCGCAAAACATAAAAGCATATAACCCAAAGCACGCCTATATAAGTCTTATGATATATGGGTGAAATGGTTTATAAAGTAAAACTAAAACGCAGCTGTTATTAGGCGTAGCTTACTTCTAATTTTTTAACCCTCAGATCTATTGCTTGTATATCAGACTTAACTTCCCCATATCTATCATTATAAATTCTCATATTATCGTCTTTGTGCTCTATCATAGCCTTAAATCTATCGTCAGCTTCTTTTCTCGATAGCTCTGACTCTGACTGCACAGCTCCGAGTATTGTAGTAACAGCTTGGTCTACATATTCTTTGGTAGCGAAAGGTTTCAGATCGTCTTTAGATGCGACGTCACTTAACACTTTTTGTAAAATACTTATTAATTTATCTTCAGTTATATTTTCCATACACTTATTATAACATGAAAATAAAAAATTAACTCCCCTCTCTTCCAATTATCGTTTTGATAGTCTTAAGCATAATAATAATATCAAGTATTATGGACCTATTCTTGACATAATAAAGATCGTACTCTAGCCTTTCTCTACTATCTTCTACTGTACGCGGTTGATAATTCATATTAACTTGAGCCCAACCAGATAGTCCTGGGGTCACATTATACCTCAGGTTATAATATGGGATTTCTCCTCCCAGCTTATCACCAAGATTGACTATGTCAGTACGTGGGCCGATAAAACTAAGGTCTCCACTAAGCACTGATAAGATCTGGGGTAGCTCGTCTATTCTAGTCTTTCGCAAAAACTCTCCAACTTTAGTGACTTTATTTTTACTAACTTCAAGCCAAGCACCTTTATCAGTAAAATTCATAGTCCTATACTTTTTGATCAGTATCTTTTTGTTGTGCCTGCCCAGTCTTTCTTGGACACTATAGACATCTCCCCCATCTTCAGATTTTATCATACTACTCGCCCATGGATGTATAAATATCCAAACGATAAAAACAGGTATACATAGAATTATATCCATAATCCTTTTTATAACTTCGTATATTTTGGTATCTACTTTTACTTCTTTAAAAAACCATTCATAATTGATGCTAAGGAGTGATACTCTCTTGTACATGTATTCGTAAAAAGAATTAACATCAACCAGCCTCACACCCATTTTGCTAATCTCATATATGTGAGGCAATATGTTCTTCGTTTTATTTTCTTCTAAGTCAGCTATAATCATCTTGACTTTACTTCCTCTAATTATATCCAGAAAATTATCTTTGGCATACTTATCATAATCATAAAGACTGAGTTTTAAATTGTCTACAAATTCTACTGGGAAATTATAAGCTTCGACGTCTCTTCTCAATTTGAGCCCCTTTATGCTGTTGTCTAACATTATCACTCTACTTTTATTACTACTAGTAATAAACTTATCTTGATTAACATTCCAGAGTATCTCGAGTGCAAAGAGAATTACCGCTTGTAATAAAAGCACCGTCTTAGGGCTGTAGGTGCTTGGGAAAAAGTAAAAATACATGGACCCAATAACTGTTATTAGTATAATCACATAAGAAACTAGCTTAATCTTATTACTTTTGCTAATCAGACTAAATACATCATAAATACCTATAACATACATAGAAATAATTAACACTAAAAATATAGGCGAAAATTGAGGAATATGATTAATAAAATAATCCAGATTAAAAATATCTGACCTCCTTATATACAGAGCAAGCATTAGTGACAAGTAAAACAAGAAACTGTCAACTAAGATACTTAGCACTCTCCGGGATAATACTCCTTTTATACTCATAAGAAGTATGCTACAATATTATAAGATAAATTGCAAGCTTGATACTCAATATGGGACAACAAAATAATAAAATTAGCAAGTTAGGTAAATCTAAACAAAAAAAGAAACTTTTATACATAATTACCAAATCCAACTGGGGTGGTGCCCAAAAATACGTTTATGACCTAGCAACATCTGATATAAGTAAGAGATATGACGTGACAGTGATGCTGGGTGGCGATGGAGAGCTGTGTAAAAAGCTAGAAGAATGTGGAATAAATGTGGTGCGTATTGAGAAGATTAAAAGAGATGTTAATATTTTAAAAGATATTTTAAGTTTATTAGAAATGTACAAATTAATTGGAGAGATCCGCCCAGATATAGTGCATTTGAACAGTAGCAAAGTTGGATTTCTTGGTACTCTCGTATCTAGAATAATCGGGGTAAAAACCGTAATCTTTACTGCGCATGGTTGGCCATTTATGGAGAAGAGATTTTTCTTATCAAATGTAATGCTGCGAATAGGGATGTGGTTAACTGTGCTCATGGCACATAGGACTATTATAATAGCGAGTATGTTAAAAAGGGAGTTACGTGCTCCTAATTATTTATCTAATAAATTACAAACTATTTATAATGGTATAAGAACATACGAGTACAAAAAATTACCCAAACTCTCAGAAGGTAGTGACGTCACTCACGTGGTGTCGGTAGGCGAGTTACATCCAAACAAAAATCATATTAGCGTAATAAAAATACTAAAACACATCAAGAAGGTTCATTATCATATAATTGGTAGCGGTGAATTAGATGCGAAACTTAAAGAAGAAGTTAAGAAAAACAATCTAGAAGACAAAGTGACATTCTACGGTCATGTTAAGGATGCTAATATGCTGCTACCTCAATTTGATATATTTATCATGCCATCACATAAAGAGGGTCTGCCCTATGTAATAATAGAAGCGCTCAGAGCTGGAGTACCAGTAATATCAAGACCAGTTGGCGG
>JANNCJ010000052.1:0-3037 GCA_031386485.1 bacterium | reverse complement strand
GATACTATTTTACAAATTTAACAATATCAAAAGCATATTAAATAGTATCTCGTCTATCATATAATTCTTGATATAAAATAGAGAGTCAAGGGAAGTTATAATTATTAAGTCAACTTCATCATCGTCCAAGTTGTTTAAAATTAAGTCAGTGCCGATTATTATGCCGCCACTTTTACGCCAATTATCTAAAACTTTCTTAATCTCTAATTTATTTTTAATATGCTCACTATCAATTATTTGAGCATCAAGCTTAAGATTATCACTCAGATAACTTTGCACACTTTCTGTCCCTATACCAAGAGTATTTATATTATAGCTGCTGCATATATTACATAGAATAATTTTATCTAATTCTATTTTTAGATTACACTTACTGCATTCATGATATCTAGTTACACTTTCTACATCACCCTCCTTTTTTATTATTTGGGTAAGTTTATAAGGGCTATGACACATATCGCAAGAGACATAATTATTACAATCATTACATATGCTATGACTAGCATAGCCCTTGCTCAGATTATAGATTATTATTTTCATGTTTTCTTTTAAAGCTTCTCTTAATTTAATTTTTAGATCTTGATGTATATACGGATTATCAGCTTTATTATTCTCATCATTCATCTTTATTATATTTATTTTTTTTGTGTTTGTATTTTTGACTTGATTAATAATATTAGACTTATCTGATTCACCAAGTTTTGAGTAAGTGCTTAAGCTCGGATAACTATCTACAAATGTAATATCTATATGCAAAAGATCACATACAAGTGTTAATGCTAGCTTAGCGTCTAAGCCTTTCCACATTCTATAATAATAATTAGAACACTCATTCATGATATACACGTGATTAATATTTGGATTTATTAAAAAGTCAAAGCTAGGGGTGCTACATATTATTTTTTTATCCCGAGCGATTTTCTGATAATCTTTGTTGAATTTATTAACAAGTAATCTTGTTGGCGCAATTAAGTAATTACTTTCATTTAAAGTTTCTAATCTAAACTCGTACATAAACATAAAATTTATCTTAGAAGAATTTTTGTTTCTCTTTTCAAATCTAATATTATGTAAATTCTCAAGACTAATTAGAGTAGAAAGTATGTTATTAATAGAGGTGCCAAGATAAGTAGAAATATTATAGAGACTGGGAAGCAAATTTTTGTTTATATAATTATGAGTTATAATACTTCCTATTTTTTTTATCTTAAAGTTTTTATTTTTGATATCGAGCTTACTTTCACGTAGCTGATTTACTTCAAAAACGACAGCGTTTAATTTTTGTCCATGCATATTAATGAGCACCAGGTCTCCAGAGCTTATTTTGATAGTAGAATAGTAAGTCAGAAATTCTATTTTCTTACTGGTCTTAAGCGGTATTAGCTCGCATACATACATAGTCACATTTTATGCTATAATGTGTATATATGCAAGAAAATACAAATCCCCCTTCGCATAAAGCTACGGAGGGACACGGTACATTTTTATCAGGATTAAATTGGAGATATGCTGTTAAAGCTTTTGATACCAACAAGAAAGTAAATGAAGAGAACTTAAATATGATAAAAGAATCTATAAGATTAGCTCCCTCATCATTTGGCCTGCAGCCATTTAGAGTTATGGTTGTTAGTGATGAAGATATGAAATGTAAAATCATGGAGGCTAGCTATGGACAAGCTCAGGTCGGATCAGCGAGCCATGTATTTGTTTTCGTTTCTAATTATGATATGCAAAAGCGCATCGGAGAGTATTGTGATCTGGTCTCAGGTAAGAGCGGCGGACTTTTTGACAGGATTAAGGCTGAGGCGACTATGAGAGGCTTCGCGATGCTCCTAAGCGATGAGGGTAAGCGTAGATGGGCGAGTGAGCAAGCTTATGTGGCGCTCGGATTCGCACTCGCGGCCTGCGCTGAGCTACGTATCGATTCTTGCCCTATGGGAGGATTTAAAGCAGATGAGCTTAAAAGTATTTTAAGTCTTGATGATAAAGAAGAAGTCTGCGTCATCATGCCTATCGGCTATAGAGTAGAAGAATGTAAATTCGAGAAGACGAGATTTTCTAGTGAAGTGATGTTCCAGAGTATATAATAGACACAACCCCTTCCACCTTTGGCAGCTTCCCTAAGGGAAGGACTTAGCACCAATGGGGTCAGTGCTTCCCTTGGGGAAGCTCCTCGAAGAGGTGAAGGGGTTAAATAAATCTATGAATAAGAAGTCTAATTTTAAAGGCGTAGCCCACACCACCGAGAGTAAGGAGTGTGTTGTGTGCGGTCGATTATTTTTTAATAATAAAAGTTATAAAAGTAGAGGTAATTGGGCTGAGGTAAAATATTGTAGTGCGAGATGTAGGAATAATAAGAAGGCAGGCCTCACCCCTAGCCCCTCTCCGAAGGAGAGGGGAATCACAACCCATGAGAGTAGAGCATAGAGAGTATTTAGATAATTTATACGAGAAGACTTTAGCACATCAGAGAGAGTATCATGATGGGACTTTCCCATTTAAGGGGTATTACAAATTATCTGAGTATGTAGAGAAGCATAAAGTATCGAGTGCGCTCGAGCTCGGCACTGCGATCGGACTCACAGCAGCTGCTATAGCACTTGGTAATGATTATGTGACATTAGATACTATAGAGAAGCATGAGAGGAATATAGAGAAGGCAAAAGATAATGTGAAAGTTTTGGGTGACGGCATAGTGTCCAGAGTTAATTTTATTGAGGGGAGATACTTTGATGTGCTGGAGAGTGAGGAGTATAAATACAAGAAGTATGATCTGATATTTCTTGACGCTTATGTGACGAGATATAATGAGGTCAAATTCCTCACGGATTATCTGAGTCCAGGCGGAATATTTATAATATCAAATTTACGCAGGGAGATTCCTAAGAGTCTCGAAGCGTATAATTATATTAACGACGACAGTATCTTCGAAGTTTTAGAAATAGTCGACGACACAATCTTCGCACGTAAAAGAATTTTTATAGCGTAGAAAATAAAACTAAAATATATAAATAAAAATAATAAAAAGCTCCCGGCG